>JACCSX010000326.1 GCA_013812775.1 Tatlockia sp.
CGTTAGAGTAAAATAATTCCCCTGGCATTGACTGGAAAGCCCATCATCTCAAGCGCTCGAGAGGACGGGCTTAGCCCTTTGCAAGCCTTGTTGCAGCGCAGCGTAATCAAAGTTTTAATTTCCTGCCACTGATCACGAATTACGCTGCGCTGCTACCGTTCTCTCTTGCAGAATATGGTATTTCAACTAACTAAAAATTCAGCCCTTAATTTATCAGCCAAGGAAATTTCTATCTGATCCCCCTTATTAATCCGGCCTGTTCCTTCTGGAGTTCCAGTAAAGATCAGATCGCCGGCTTGCAGGCTAAACACTGCACTCAGATAAGAGATTATGTAAGGGATATCGAATATCATCAGGTTAACAGCACCGCGTTGGCGAACAATACCATTCTGTTTCATCTGAAAACCGATATTCTTGGGGTCGGCAATCTCTGCAGCCGGGAGGAATTCTGAAACAGAAGCGGCATAATCAAATCCCTTGGCTAAAGTCCAGGGCAAACCCTTTTGCTTGGCAAGAGCTTGCAAATCACGCGCGGTTAGATCAAGTCCAATTCCATAGCCAGCAACTGCTGATAAGGCTTCTTCTGCTTTGATTTGTTTAACATCATGCCCGATAAGTAATACAAGTTCTGTTTCATAATCAATTTCTTTAGACATAGGCGGTAACTGAATTACAGGCTCGATATTAAGAGCTGAGGTTGGTTTTAAAAAAACCAAGGGCAGATCTTCCTTTTTATTACTCAATTCTCTTATATGTCCCGCGTAATTGCGACCGATACAAAATATATTGGCAACCGCAATACCCTTATGACTCTCCTTAAAATACACCTCTTTCATCTGGTTCCTTAGTCAAATTCTAAAATTGGCTTAGTTTATATCTAGCTAGCAAAGTCCGTAAATGTTAAATTATTGCTCCATTTTAGTTGAGTAATTCCGTGCATCACTATCAAGATCTGATTAACCTTTTTAATAACTGTTTTAGTTTAAAATATAATACCAGACTAGTTAAAGGCGATAATGAACCACTTTATCTTCCAGCAGCTGACGATCGTCCTTATCATCAGCTTTTTTTTGCTCACGGCTTTTTTAGTTCGGCCCTGCATGAATGCTCGCATTGGCTTATTGCCGGGGAAGAACGACGAAAATTAGTTGATTTCGGATATTGGTATGAACCAGATGGACGCAGCATCGAGCAGCAAAAACTTTTTCAACAAGTTGAAGTAAAACCACAGGCTCTGGAATGGATCTTTTCTGTGGCTGCGAAACATTCTTTTCGTGTAAGTATTGACAACTTAGAGGGTAAGGAAACAGAGAGTAAATCATTTAAAGATGCGGTGTATCAACAGGTTCTGAGTCTCTGCCAGCAAGGCCTTTCTCCCCGAGCAGAGTTGTTTCATCAAACCCTTTGCCGTTTCTATGGCAATGCGGATGAGTTGAAAATTGAGGATTTTGATAGAAAGATGCTAGCCTGATTATTAAAAAAATTGTATTTCACAATTTACAAGCTTAGCAAAATTAGTCTATATCTATTAAAGGCTAAATAAAAAAAGAAAATACGATGATAACCTTATATTCATACCCACAAATGTTCGGTCTGCCAGATAGCAACCCCTTTGGCTTGAAGGTTGATACTTTTCTCAGATTAGCCAAAATACCTTTTAAGACTGAGTATCTGATAGACACCTCTAAAGCACCAAGACAACAATTACCCTATATTGTTGATGAGCGAGAGGTATTTAGTGATAGTAATGTAATCATTAATTATCTTTCAAAAAAATATAAAGTCTTAATGGATGCCCAATTGATAGAAGCCCAGAAAAAACTGCAATTTCTGATTACCTCTGTCCTCGATAATCATTTGTACTGGGTTATTTCCTACTCTCGTTGGCAAGATGAACAAAATTGGCCTTTGTTTAAAGCTGAATTTTTAAAACAAGTGCCACAGTTAACCGAAGATGATATGGAAAAGGCACGCGAATATAATATTAAAAAATATTTTTTCCAAGGTATTGGCCGCTATGAGCGCCAGGATATTTATCAATTTGGCATTGACGATTTAAAAACCCTTGACTCACTTTTAGCTGATAATAATTGTCTATTTGGCGGCGATGTACACTCTATAGATGCTTGTTGTTACGGATTTATAGCCGCTATTTACTATTTCGATATTAATAGCCCTCTTAAAAATTTTATTATTAAAGAAACTTCACTTGGACAATATGCGGATCGTATAAGACTATTGCTGAATTATGGAAATTAGTTTTTTTATTTGCTATAAACGATTTTTTTAAATTAAGTCCATATTGTGAAAGAAATTATTTTAGCAACTTCAAACCAGGGTAAAATTAGCGAACTTGAATCCATCCTTGGCTTTTTAAAATGCATTCCCCAAAGTGATTTAGGTATAGGTGATGCCGAGGAAACAGGGCTAAGCTTTGTAGAAAATGCAATTATCAAAGCCCGTCACGCAAGCCATCTTGGCAATAAACCAGCCTTGGCTGATGATTCCGGTTTAGTCGTGCAGGCGCTGAATGGCGCCCCCGGTATTTACTCAGCGCGTTTTGCAGGAAAAAATGCCTGTGACAATGACAATATCAATCTGTTACTAAACAGGCTTGAAGGCGTACCCGAATCACAGCGCCAGGCGTATTTTTATTGTGCTATTGCTGTCCTAACGCATGCCGACGATCCTATTCCGATTATTGTAACCAGTAAATGGAGCGGCATCATTACCCAAAAAAAGATGGGTGAGCAAGGATTTGGCTATGATCCAGTCTTTTATGTGCCTGGTCATCATTGTACCTCGGCTCAATTACCAATAAATATTAAAAACAACCTTAGTCACCGAGCTCAGGCATTAAAACAATTACTCGCTCGGCTAGAGGATTTATAAATACCCAATTGTGCTTGCTTATTAAATCCTGACCCTACATGATGTGGATGACCTTCATTATCATCATTTCCCAGGGTCATATGAACGCAATGGTTTCAACATAAATAATAAATTGGAGTTTTTCATGAATAAGACTAAATTAGCCTCCACAGTGTTAGCCCTTACTGCCGCCACTGCATTTTCTGTGGCACCCATAACTGCAACAGCGGGAGTGGTCGCCAAAGTAATCTGTGCTGGGGTCAATTCTTGTAAAGGTAAAAGTGCGTGCAAAACAGCAACCAATGCTTGTAAAGGTCAAAACTCATGTAAAGGAAAAGGCGTTGTAAAAACCACCAAGAAAAGATGCCTTAAAAAAGGCGGCAAAATTGGATAATTTTTCCTATTTTGCGATTTTGAAGGCTCTATTTTGAGCCTTTTTTTATGTCTAAATAGATCAAATAATTAAATTATTTTTGAACTAAAATCCCTGCGTAATTCTACTCTTTATTCAAATAAGTTCGGCGATCTTGCATGGTTTCTATGCTATTTAGTACGGTTTGTTGACAAATTTCACGCATAATTGGAATTGTCGCTAATGAATGGCCTTTGTGTATGGCGTAGGCTATAAAAAAACAATCCTGCCATAATTTTTCATTTTTACGTTCTTTTGCCCGTACCCACAAGGCGGTCCATACAAAATGAAAACGCCATTTTTCGCGTTGATTTTCAAACTCATTGGCGAAAACCGATATAATCGCATCGTCTAGAGAACAGACTTTTGCTCCCTCTACAAAACTGCAGTAACGATTTACCAACTTGTCAACATGAGCATTTTCAACATACCAGGAATCAGTAAATCGCTTGGTTTTTAGCCAATTTTTAGAACGCTGAAAAGAGTTTTGCATTGCCTCTGCAGTAAAGGGTGTAATTTGTATTGATAAATTTTCAATCAGGTAGGGAACATCTATAAGTTCAGGTTGAAACTGTAAACCTAATAATTCTTGCATTTCGAGCAGATGCAAATCTGGCATGGAATTTTGACTAATTGTTAAGGCTAGAAAATGGCCGGTCATTGTTAGTAAATAGGATTCATCAACTGGGCGTAAGTTCACCGAATCATCAAAGGCTTCATCATAATATTTAGCTACATCAGCAGCGTTAATTTCTGGGGTTATCCAGGCATCTTTAATTCCAAGTCCCTGCTTAAAAAGCAAACCACATAGTCGGTTTTTCTTATTCATTTTGATGTGAATAAAAATACCTTGCGCCCCGCTCCCATCTATTTCACTCGCCTTAATCCGCATAACTAATTTTGGGCTTTCTTTGCTAAATACCACACCCTTCTTGCGTTGAATTTTTATCCAACGATCAAATTGCGCTTGATATTTTTGCGGATACCAGCTTTTTATAACCTGCAAGCGGCTAAGTGAAACCGAACTTAAGGTAAGATTCACCATTAATTGGTCAATTGTAGAAATAACAATGTCACGCACTTCTTGTTTGGGATGAAGCAAGGTAAGCAAGGCAATTTCCTGCCCCTCATCGATACTATATAAATCAAGGATTAAGTCGGTATAAAAATCGGCCGGCATCGCGTAACTTTGCGCAAAGAAATTTTCTGCAATATCAAAAATTGATAAATCAGATAATTCCTCAATCATCTCACGAATAGCATTTAGATGATCAACTTCGTCTTCAGGCGATAACTCATCCTCTTGACCTGTTAATTCGAGGTAAGACAGCTTTAATTCGTCAGATAATTCGACATGCACTTCATAAAAAGCATTTAAAACAGGTAACCAGAAACTTAAGGTTTGCTTACCTTTATCAATTGCCTTGGCAATTTTGGACATCAGTAAATTAAGCGTCTTACTTGCGGGCCTGGAGCCGTTTTCATGAGCGGCTTGCAACTGGGCAACACAGATATCCAATGCGAACACACAGGCCGAATAATAGGCGCGCTCATGGTCCAACTCCTCATCTTCCAGCGATTCAATTAATTCAATCAAATTCAAAGCCAGAGCAGGTTCTTGCAAAAAAGGGGTGTAGTGTTGCGGATCAGGCTCGGCACTTTGTTCCATCAAAGTAGCCATATCCTGAATCCATTGTTTTAAGTTAGTAAGATCAGCGGTCATAGATTCTCAGAAAGTTGTCTGGGCTTGCCATTTTCATCTATAGCAACAAAGACAAAAGTTCCTTTGGTTACCTGATAGTGCTGACCGCCTTCAGAGGCAATGGCCCAAACCTCAACATTAATAGTCATGGACGTATTACCGCGCTTTGCTAACTCGACGTGACAACTTACTACATCACCAACATGAACAGGTCTTAGGAAAGACATACTATTGATTGCTACTGTAGCCGTGCGGCCACAGGATATTCTTTTGGCTAAGACACCGGCTGCTAAATCCATTTGTGACACCAGCCAGCCCCCAAAGATATCACCATTAGCATTGGTATCAGCCGGCATTGCCAAGGTTTGTATTGTCAATTCACCCCGTGGTTTGGTCATTAGGAGCCACGTTTTAATTTTGTCAGCGCATCAGCCATAGCCGTATTAAATAGTGTTTTCTTAGCGGCTGCAGGCTGTGGTTTTTTGTCCTTTTCCGGGTTCCTGGCTTTTCCATTTTTTGTAGCTCTTTGCACAATTTTGCCTGGCTGTGTTTTTGGCTTTTCCACTTTATTCTGGGATACTGGCGTTTTTTCTTCTGTTAATTTCATGCTTAAACTAATGCGACGTCTTTCTTTATCAACTTCAACAACCTTAACAGTGATAATATCGCCAGCTTTCACAATAGTATGGGGATCGCTGATATAACGATTGGTCATTGCTGAAATATGGACTAAGCCGTCCTGATGAACCCCAATATCCACGAAAGCGCCAAAATTGGTAACATTAGACACAACTCCATCAAGAATCATGCCTTCATGCAAATGGCCTATCTCTTCAACGCCTTCTTTAAAGGTAACTGTCTTGAATTCCGGCCTGGGATCACGCCCGGGTTTTTCTAATTCCCTTAAAATGTCCCGGATAGTGGGTAGACCATACTCCGCGCTGACATAAGGTTCTGCATTTACAGATTGTAAGAGTTCGCGATTTCCCAGGATTTGGCGAATATCAACCTTCTGATCAGCAAGCATTTTTTCAACAAGGGGATAAGCTTCCGGATGAACTGCTGAAGCATCCAGGACGTTATCACCATTCATAATACGTAAAAATCCAGCCGCCTGTTGAAAGGTTTTTTCACCCATGCGAGCAACCTGTTTCAACTGTTCACGATTTTGAAAAACACCATTTTCATCGCGGTATTGCACCAGATTTTTCGCAAGGGTTTCATTCAAACCAGAAACACGGGTTAATAAGGCCGCTGAGGCTGTATTGACATCGACACCAACTGCATTCACACAATCTTCAACGACACCATCCAGACTCCGTGCTAAACGAGCCTGATTGACATCATGCTGATATTGGCCAACACCTATTGCTTTGGGTTCAATTTTGACTAATTCGGCTAAAGGATCTTGCAGGCGACGTGCAATGGAAACCGCACCTCGCAAGGTGACATCCAAATCAGGAAATTCATTCGATGCTAATTCTGAGGCAGAGTAAACGGATGCGCCTGCTTCGGAGACTACAATCTTTACCAATTTAAGATCGGGATACATTTTCATTAAATCAGCAACAAGACGTTCTGTATCGCGTGAACCAGTTCCATTCCCGATGCTGATTAAATTGACCTGGTGCCGGGCAGCTAATTTAGCAAGCTCGGCAATAGCCTGATGCCATTCATTCTGCGGAGCAAAAGGGAAAACGGTTGTGTAATCGAGTAGTTTACCTGTTACATCCACGACGACAACCTTTACACCGGTACGAATTCCAGGATCAAGTCCAATCGTAATCTGAGGTCCTGCGGGTGCTGCCAGTAGGAGATCGCGAAGATTACGCGCAAAGACATTAATTGCTTCAACATCAGCGGATTCCCGCAGGCGAGTCAATAGTTCCAATTCAAGTTTGGTAAATAATTTGACTTTCCAGGCCAGACGTACGGTTTCACTTATCCAGGGATCCGCAGCCCTATTTTCATCAACAATTTTGAAATAGGAGGCGATTCTCTTTTCCCCATAGTCTGCTTCATCTTTAAGTGTTAAAGACAATTGTAGAACATTTTCGCGTCGTCCACGGAATAGGGCCAGAGCACGGTGCGAAGGAATTTTTTTAATGTTTTCAGCGTAGTCGAAATAATCTGAATATTTATTGCCTGTTTTCTTATCCGCACTGCCAGTTGATTTTAAAACAGCGTTTTGCCAGAGATATTCACGCAATTCATTAATAAGCTCTGGATCTTCAGCAAAGAGCTCCATCAAGATTTGGCGAGCCCCTTCAAGCGCTGCTTTTGCATCTGCTACTTGCGCTTCAACATTAATAAATTGCTGGGCAACAACAGTTGGATCCTGAGTGGGGTCTTGCCATAAACCTTGAGCTAAAGGCTCAAGCCCAGCCTCTCTGGCAATCTGAGCTTTAGTGCGGCGTTTAGGTCTATGAGGAAGATATAAGTCTTCTAATCGCGTTTTAGAATCGGCAGCAAGAATCGCTTTTTCTAATTCGGGAGTTAGTTTCTCTTGTTCGCGTATGGATTGCAGCACGACTGCACGGCGTTCGTTCAGCTCTCGTATATAGTACAAACGCTCAGAAAGCTGCCTTAACTGTGTGTCATCCAGACCTTCTGTTGCTTCTTTACGGTAACGCGCTATAAAGGGAACTGTTGCACCATCATCAAGCAATTTAATCGCAGTTTCAACCTGGGAAATTTTGACCTTAAGCTCTTCTGCGATAGTTATAGCTGACGCCTGTATCTCTTGAGTCATTCACACCCTCATAAACCATAGTAAAAAAGATGTCATTATATACTGATTAGTTTTGATTTTGCGAATTTTAGCCAAGTGAAATATTATCTGGAGATTATTCGCTTTTGCACAAGACCTTACCACGTCTAGAGGGTGAACAGCTAATTAGATGACGTGGGGTAAAAAAAATTGTCCTGTACAAAGCTCGGGATGTCTAATGGCTATTTCTTAAGGCTCTCTTAATCTTAATTTGTTTAAATAGAGTAAGTGAGCATCATAAAACCTGTTTGGATAGACTATGAAAGATATTAGACATGAGCTAAGACTAAGTGGTAAATCAAAGCCGAAATGGGAACGAGAAGATAGACTTAAAAAAACTGCCTATATCTATTACCCCGGAAAGGGGGATACTCAAGCAACAGCCGCCACCCTTATAGGTAAAGAACCCCTAGCCACGACTACTGGCGAAACCGTGAGTTTAGAAAGCCCTGGAATATGCACTCTACCGCGTGAAAGAATATGGAATTATCCAGAACTTCCCGAGAATGATCTTGATCAGAATGAATTTGATCCTCGAAGCCTTGGTTATTCTATCAGTAAACTATGGCGGCGGAACCTCAAGGTGAGCAAAAAAGAAGCAGGCTACCAACCTCTTGGTCCGCATGAAGAGCGAAAAGGGAGTTTAGCTAATTACAGAGTCGACTACGCGAAAAGCTCCATGGGACAAAAAACTGATGTCCTTGCTCATCAATATAAATATGAGGCCTTACAAAAATATAATGAAGAGCATGGGTCTGAAATAGATAACATTGTCCTCTATGGTGTATCCCGCGGTGCAGCAACCACTTTTAGAAAATTAGGAACACTGGGTGAGGACAGCAAACCCTATGAAGATATAAAGCTTTGTGTTTTAGAAGGTCCACCTGCCTCAATGTCTGACGTCATAAAAAACTATGTGGGTAAATCCTTAACCAAAAAATTATACAATCCTGAGATGCAAACTTTAGTCTCATTTGTTTGTGGGGATGAACATTCAACGGATAAAGATGCACAGGCGCAAGCCTATGTAGATACTTTCCCAATTCATGTTCCACTACTAATCGTATCTTCCAAAAAAGATGGACTCGTTCCGCATAGCAGCAGCGCTAAACTTGCTCTGCGAGTGGCTGCGAGAAGGCAAATTGCCAATGATTCGGCAGCTGTCTATTTATTGCAGTTGGATACCTGTGGACACAATGACTATACCACCAACAATTCCAGAGATAGCCAACGTTACCAGAATTTTGTACATGCTGTTTATAGAAAAGAGGGCTTAGCTTATATTGAAGAATATGCCAATAAAGGAGAGGT
>JACCSX010000017.1 GCA_013812775.1 Tatlockia sp.
TTAAGAAAAAAACCGGGTGATCTGAACTTAGGTTTTTGGCGAGTAATTCGCTCCGGCATGTATAAAAATCCAAGGATTTTGGGGGAGGCAGGGTTTAAACGGTTAATGGATTTAGAAGATTTAACAAGCCTCGCAAGAAAAAATCTAATGGGGAAGAAATCCTATTGGTACTGCTGGATGATTGGAACCAAACCTGAATGTCAGAACAAAGGGTTTGGACGTGCGATCATGGAATATACGTTTGAGTTGGCGAAAAAAACCAATCTGCCCTGTTATTTAGAAACAGCTTCTAGCAATGCAATTCAAGTTCATTGTTCAAATGGTTTTGAGATTTTATCTGAACTGCAGTTAAAAGGATCTGAGGTCAAAGTCACTTTAATGAAAAAATTATAAGGGTATAAAAATGAAGACATCTTCAACGATGGGATGTCTTTGAATCTGTCTTATTAGATAATATTCAATCTGTTTGAAGGTTCCTCTCTCTCAGGGTCTGGAAGACAGCATTTGATTAATTCATACATGCCCCAACCAATTTGACCAAGCACAGGTATACAAAAAAGTGCTATGAGCCAGATTGGATAATTTGTTTCATTGGCCACTGCTAGAACGTCTGCTTTTCCTTTAGCGATGCTTTCACTATGCTGAGTTGGAAAGGTATTGAGATCTTTTTTCAAACGAGCCAAGGATTGAGTTGCTGAATCCAGGCTGCTCGGTTTATATTTTTCTGCGATTCGAATCATATCGACTCTGAGTTTTTGCTCACCTAATGAGGGTTCCTTTCCAAAGATGCCAGTAAATAAACTACCTCCCAGTGGCATCTGTTTACCATTTACTTCCCCCATTGCACCGAATTTTTCTGTGATGGTTGTAACAACTTCTTGAATGAGGGTATAGTTTTTTACCTTTGCTTCTTGCTGACTTTCTGGTGATGGAATTTTATGAATATTCGAAATTTTCTCTGCCAGATTATCACAAACTATTGATAGTTCTGACTTCGATGTAGAAAAAAAACCTGTATTCTCAGTGCTGTTTATCTTTTTAGAAGCATTAGAGTATTTGTTTAGGATAGCATATAGCTCTTTGGTTGAATGTAACCGAATAGTTTTGATTTCTTCCAGCATATCATTTTTTAGATCTCTTTGCTCCGGGTGCGTGTCGCGAATCCTGGCGCAATTTTCTTTGATTTCTTTAATGTAGTTCTCAAATATCTGATTATTTTTTTTATTTATATCCCTATGATCTGATGCATTTTCTAATTTACTACATACGTTGTTCGCAGTTTCTATGAATAGCTCTTTTACACCTTCATCACTAAAAGCGCTTGTTTCAAAGTAGGGTAATTCCAGTTGGTCACAGAATTCCAAAGCGTCATTTTTATCAATTTTTCTTTCGTTCACAAGATCAGACTTGGTACCTACAATGATAATTGGGGCTGATTCGCTAACAGATTTAACTTCCTCTATCCATTTTTGGATATTGTTGAAAGATTCTGGATTCGTTAGATCAAAAGCAATTATCGCTGCATGATGACTTCTGTTATTATTATGCCTGCTGCGATATCGTTCATTGCCGGCTGTATCCCAAATGTTCAATTTGCATATTCCATAGTCAGTGTCGATGGTTTTTATTTTAAAATCAACACCAATTGAAGCGATATAGCTTTCTGTAAAGGTTCCGTCTGCAAAGCGAAGAAGAAGAGCACTTTTCCCTACTCCAGAATCACCTAATAATTTAAATTTCAATAAATACTCATATTCGTGTTTTTCTATAGACATGATAATGTTACCCTGATTTCACATTGAGCTTAAATTATACATAAATGTCTAAATAAGGGCAAGTATATATTTATCTTTAAACATTAAAGCGAAAATGCATGACATCACCATCGCGAACGATATATTCCTTACCCTCAAGCCGCAATTTTCCAGCTTCTTTGGCTCCTTGTTCACCACCATTAGCGATAAATGCTTCATAGGCGATGACTTCAGCTCGGATAAAGCCTTTTTCAAAATCAGTGTGAATAACTGCTGCGGCCTGAGGAGCTGTAGCTCCCTTAGGAATGGTCCAGGCCCGTACTTCTTTTACTCCTGCCGTAAAATAAGTTTGCAAGCCTAATAGCTCGTAACCGGCGCGGATCACACGATTTAAGCCCGGCTCTTCAAGACCTAGATCGTCCATAAATTCTTTACGATCGGCCTCATCCAAATCGACTAATTCTGCCTCTGTTGCTGCACATAGCGCGACAATCGAGGCATTTTCTTTTTCAGCCAAGGCTCTTACTTTATCCAAAAGAGGATTATTTTCATAACCATTATCATCAACATTGGCAATGTAAAGAACTGGTTTGGCGGTTAGTAAGAAAAGACGGCGAGAGCTTAGCTCTTCTGCCGGTGTCAAAGCTAGAGTTCGCACGGCTAAGCCAAGATCCAGATGGGCTTTTATTTTTTCAAGGGTTTCTTTTTCAGAAATGGCTTCTTTATTACCGCCTCTGCTGATTTTATTTGCCTTCATTAATGCTTTTTCAACGGTATCCATGTCAGCTAAGGCTAATTCTGTATTGATAACTTCAATATCATTTATCGGGTCAACGCGACCTTCAACATGGATTACATCGTTATTTTCAAAACAACGCACCACATGAGCTATAGCATCAGTTTCGCGGATGTTAGCAAGAAATTGATTACCCAGACCTTCCCCACAGGAAGCGCCTTTCACAATGCCTGCAATATCCACAAATTGCATAGTGGTTGGAACGACTTGCTGGGGTTTAACTATCGCAGCTAAGGCTTCCAGACGAGGATCGGGCATGGGAACAATACCAACATTGGGTTCAATCGTACAAAAGGGGTAATTTTCTGCTTGAATCCCGGCTTGTGTTAAGGCATTGAACAAAGTCGATTTACCAACGTTTGGCAATCCAACGATTCCACATTTAAATCCCATCTGGCACCTCATAAATTCAAAAATATCTAAAGTATCGCTCGTAAGCTGTTTTGAATGGTTCTTTATTCAACCATTCAATAAATTCATAGCCCTGGCAATATCACCAGTTATCGCTGTGGCAACAATAGCAATGCCGCGATCTATGGCATCAAAAATCAATTGTCTATCCTCTTGGGAGGGTTTCCCTAAAACAAAATTTAAAACAAGGTCTTTATGACCAGGATGACCAATACCAACTCGCAAACGATGAAATTCAGAACTTCCCAGTTGGTTAGTGATGTCCCTTAAACCATTATGGCCACCATTGCCGCCACCTGTTTTAATTTTTATACGACCAGCAGGCAAATCCAGATCGTCATGAGCGACGAGGATCTCCTCCGGTTCAATGCGATAAAATTGGCAGACTTCTCTGACTGGTAAACCACTATGATTCATAAAGGTCAAAGGGAGAAGTGTCTTGCATGATTGATTGTTAATTTCAATAGTGGCTATTTCGCCATGCAATTTTTTTTCAGTCTTAAAAGAGGCATTGTGGCGTTGGGTTAAGGCTTCTACCAGCCAGCCCCCCGCATTATGTCTTGTATGCTCATAGGCAGAACCGGGATTGCGTAGACCGATAATAAGTTTAATGGCCATGAGATCTATCTATTACCTAAGATTAAAAAAAGCTAAGGTGGGATTATCCCACCTTAGAGGTACTCAAAGACAGAGCTTAGTCTTCCTTTTTACCTTCTTCAGGTTCTGCAGAAGACTCTGCGGATTCAGCTTCAGGAGATGCTGAAGTTTCTTCTTCCTCTGTTATTTCTGTTTCGACTTCTTCTTCGACATGAACTTTAGGCGCATGAATACTTACAACGGGTAAGTCATGACTGCCATCTTTGACATCAATAGCAAGCTCAACACCTTTGGAAAGTTTCAGATCAGAAAGATGAACAACACCATTCATCTCTACAGTAGACATATCAACTTCAATAAATTCGGGCAGATTTTTAGCCTGGCAACGAACTTCAACCTGATTCATGGTATGAGTGACAATACCACCTTCTTTCACACCCTTTGAATTTTCTTCATTAATAAAATGAAGTGGAATTTGTTTTACTAACACGTCTTGTGCTGCAACGCGTTGTAGATCCATATGGAGAATAATGGGTTTATAAGGATGGCGCTGCATATCTTTCAAAATGACCTGCTGAGCTTTACCATCAATATTTATACCAAATACGCTTGAATAAATACTTTCGTTTTCAAGGGCTTTAATCACTTTGCTTTGCAATAAGTGGATCGATTGTGGCTTTTTGTCGCCGCCATAAATAACAGCGGGTATTTTATTTTCAAGACGACGCAGGCGGCGGCTCGCACCTTTCCCTATATCTTTTCTTGTTTCAGCTTCTAAAAGGATTGTTGACATCGTTAGTCTCCGTAATTAATAAAGCCCTTAAAATGTAGTTTTAACCTCTATGTCCGCGACCAGAACGTAGAATAAAAACAACAAAAGGGTGGCAGAGTATACAATATTTTAAATTCAACTTGAAGTCGTTGGCGTAATTTAATAGAATATGCCACTTTATTGAATTTGTGAAAGCCATACAGGCGAGTTGGAGATATACTTATGTACGCTGTAATTAGAACGGGCGGTAAGCAATACCGTGTAAAAGAAGGCGATATTATCAAATTGGAGCTGCTTTCCGGAGAAGTTGGCAAAGAAATCAGTTTTTCTGAAGTTATCATGCTTGCAGATGGTGACAAAATCACTTTAGGAACCCCCCTCATTGCCAAGGCAGTAGTAACAGCCGAAGTACTTGAGCATGGTCGCCATAAGAAAATTAAAATTATTAAATTTCGTCGTCGTAAGCACCATATGAAACAAATGGGTCATCGACAATATTATACGCAAGTAAAAATTACTGCGATCGGTTAAGTAGGAGGGGAAAGAAATGGCTCATAAGAAAGCAGGCGGTAGTACTC
>JACCSX010000032.1 GCA_013812775.1 Tatlockia sp.
AGGCATACATGGGCGAGTTGGCATGTGCAACAGGGAACCAGTTTGCAGGAGTTGCAGCAATTAGGCGGATGGTCAAGTTTTGAAATGGTTTTGCGTTATGCGCATTTATCCAGTGATCATTTGTTAAGTGCTGCCAATCGAATTGGTTCCATGAGTGTAACTAAGTGCATAGCTTGAAAATAAGAATCAAGGGTAGGGTGTTTACAAATGATGTTACAAATTTGCTACACACCCATTTTTGCGGACCTAAGAAATTCATGTAAGTCCTTGAATTTACAGTCTTAAATGGCGCGCCCGGAAGGATTCGAACCTCCGACCCTCTGGTTCGTAGCCAGATACTCTATCCAACTGAGCTACGGGCGCGTGTTCTGGCGGAGAGAGAGGGATTCGAACCCTCGATGGGATTCCTCCCATACTCCCTTAGCAGGGGAGCGCCTTCGACCACTCGGCCATCTCTCCGGTCGATGGAGGCGAAGTATATCAGGTCTATATATGACGTCAACTCTATTATTTTTTTTCTATTAACTTATTTAATCTACGCAGAGATAATGATTTTATTAAGATAATTTCCAAAAGCTTGGGTTTACTGATATCTTTTATATGAAAAATAGCTGATTGTCAGTGAGTGACAAATATCAGGAGGTCTAATGAAGCAGAAGTCCAATTTAGTTGGTAAAGCTGTATATGTAGTAGATGGTAATCGCACTCCATTTCTTAAAGCAAAAGGTATTGGCCCTTTCTCCGGATCGGATTTGGCTGTGGCTGCTGGGATGCCACTGTTAAGTCGCCAGCCTTTTCATCCTTCTCAGTTAGATGAAGTAATCATCGGCTCTGCAATGCCTGGGCCTGATGAAGCAAATATAGCCAGGGTAGTGGCTTTACGGTTGGGTTGCGGTGATAAAGTACCTGCTTTTACCGTCATGAGAAATTGTGCCTCTGGTATGCAGGCTCTCGATAATGCCGCTCTACAAATTGCTAATGGCCGAAGTGATCTTATTCTGGCAGGAGGCACAGATGCTATGAGTCATGCTCCCTTGTTATTCAATGAGAAGATGGCAGGATGGCTCTCTCGTTGGTTTGCAGCCAAGTCAGTTGGGCAACGTTTTGGTTTGGTGACGCAATTCCGGCCTTCTTATCTTGCTCCCGTTATAGCTTTGCTTCGTGGGCTAACTGATCCAATCGTAGGCTTGAACATGGGTCAAACTGCTGAGAAGGTTGCTTTTCGTTTTAATATCACTCGTGAGCAAATGGATGAATTTGCATGTGAAAGTCATCGGCGTTTAGCAGGTGCATATGCAGAAGGGCGGATGGAAGAGGTATCCCCCATTATTGATATCAAAGGTCGTGTTTATCCACAAGATGATGGAATTCGCTTTGACTCTACTGTCGAAAAATTAGGTCAATTAAAACCCTTTTTTGATAAAAAATATGGCATGGTTACCGCAGGAAACAGCTCGCAAATAACTGATGGAGCTTGTTTATTACTGTTAGCGAGTGCTGATGCTGTTAAAAAGTATAATCTTCCCGTAATTGGTCGCATTGTTGACTCCCAGTGGGCAGCTCTTGATCCTTCTGAGATGGGTCTGGGTCCTGTCCATGCTGCTACCCCTATTTTGCAGCGCCACAATATTCAACCAGCAGATTTGGATTGTTGGGAAATTAATGAAGCTTTTGCAGCACAGGTACTAGGTTGTCTGGCTGCGTGGAATGATGTCGATTATTGCCAAACTAAATTGGGCTTAAGTCAGGCACTTGGTGCGCCATCGCTTGCTAAGGTGAATATAGATGGCGGAGCAATTGCAGTGGGTCATCCTATCGGCGCAAGTGGAGCTCGGATTGTCCTGCATGTATTGGAATCCCTTAAGCAACACAAGGGTAAGCATGGCATGGCCGCAATTTGTATTGGTGGCGGGCAAGGTGGGGCAATGTATCTGGAACGGCTGACTAAGGTGAAAGAACAATGAGCAATTACAAACATTGGGAAATGCAAAAGGACGATGAGCATATTATCTGGTTAGGAATCAACCGTCAGGATAAAGCTGTTAATACTATTAATGATGAGGTTTTGGATGAATTAAATAGTCTATTACAAGAAATAGCAAAACTTTCAGAGGCTCGAGGATTAATCATCCATTCCGCTAAGGCAAAAGGTTTTATAGCCGGTGCAGATGTTAATGCCTTTACAAGCTTTAAGGATCCATCTGAAGCGGTGAATTTCCTCAGAAAAGGACAAACAGTTTTTTCTCGTTTGGAGAACTTATCTATTCCAACGGTTGCCATGATAAACGGCTTTTGTATGGGAGGTGGACTTGAACTTGCCCTGGCTTGTGATTATCGAATAGCGACTGACGATAAAGATACACGTCTTGGCTTGCCGGAAATTTTACTAGGTATCCACCCTGGATGGGGCGGCACAGTTCGCTTACCTCGATTAATAGGTGGGTTTGACGCCTTATCTAAAGTTATCCTGACTGGAGCACCTCTGGCAGCGATGAAAGCAAAGAAGCTTGGGATAGTAGATGAAGTGGTGCCCTTGCGGCAATTAAAACGGGCTGTAGTTTATTATGTTAATTTTAAGCCGGCTAAATACAAACCTAAAATGCTTCAGACTTTCACGAATTATTCCTGGGTACGATCGCTATTAGCTCCCTTGCTCCGGTACAATGTGGCTCAGCGTGTGCTTCAAAAACATTACCCTGCACCTTACGCTGTTATTGACCTTTGGGATAAAGAAGGCGGCGTGGGTGATCGGGCTTATTTAAAAGAAGTCGATTCTATTGAGCAATTAGTATCACATAGTGATACAGCATCGAATTTAATTCGTGCCTTTTTTTTACGTGAGCGTATGAAAGGATTTGCTAAAGACAATGATTTCAAAGCCGTGCATGTCCATGTGATTGGCGCTGGTGTTATGGGCGGAGATATTGCGGCCTGGTGTGCTTTGCGTGGTATTCATGTAACTCTTCAGGACAAAACCTATGAGCAGATTGCCCCGGCTATTGGTCGAGCCTCTACACTGTTCAAAAAGAAATTACGCCAGCCGAGACTGATACAAGCAGCAATGGATAGATTGGTAGCTGATCCCCAAGGGCATGGCCTTGCACGAGCGGATGTGATTATCGAAGCTGTATTTGAAAATCTTGCAGTGAAACAAGCGATTATACAGCAGGTTGAAGCGAGCGCTAAAAAAGATGCAATTATTGCTACCAATACTTCAAGTATACCTTTAGAAGAAATTAGCCAGGCTATGACAGATCCATCCCGTTTAGTAGGCATTCATTTTTTCAACCCAGTTGCAAAAATGGAATTGGTTGAAATAGTTTCCAGTTCGAAAACAGCCAAGGAAGTTAGCCAACGCGCTTGCGCGTTTGTTAATCAAATCGGTCGCTTACCTCTGCCAGTCAAATCAAGTCCTGGATTTTTAATCAATCGCGTATTGATGCCCTATCTTATGGAATGTGTTCAATTGCTGGAAGAAGGCTATAGCGGTGAAGAGATTGATAAGGCTGCTAAATCCTTTGGCATGGTGATGGGGCCTGTCGAGTTAGCAGATACGGTAGGGATGGATGTTTGTCTTGCGGTTGCAGAAAATTTGACCTCCCATTTTGGCGGTAAGGTGCCTGAGAAATTGCGACAAATGGTTAAAGAAGGAAAGCTTGGACGTAAGACAGGTCAAGGCTTTTATCGCTATAAAAATGGCAAACCTGTGAAACAAAAAGTAAAAACCAATAAATCAGAGAAGGAGATTGCCAACCGTTTGATACTTCGTATGGTTAATGAGGCCGCATCCTGCTTACGTGAAAAAGTTGTAGCTGATAGTGATTTACTGGATGGCGGTATGATCTTTGCGACTGGTTTTGCGCCTTTCCGTGGTGGTCCAATGAATTACGCCAAGCATTTTGGACATGACAAGCTCAACGATTTATTTGGTAAATTGGAAGCGCAATATGGCGAGCGATTTAAAGCTGATGAAAGTCTGGCAGAGTTAAATTAAAGGATACGCCTATGTTTCAAGCTAAATTTTTGCGAGCTTTTTTGTTCTGCGCGCTAATATCCTGTTTATTAGACTCATGGTCGATGACTTGGGTTCTACCTGCTGAGGGTGATCTCGTTGGCGAAATTCAATACAGTAGATCTGAAATTGGTGAAACGCTGAGTGATGTTGGTATTCGTTTTAATATGGGCTATTACGACATGGTCAGGGCCAATCCTAGAGTTGATCCCACAAGACTTTTGCCGCCAGAAACCCGATTGCTCATTCCATCACAATTTATCTTACCGCCGGGATCACGTACAGGCTTGGTAATAAATTTGGCTGAATACCGTTTATATTATTATCCACCTAAGGATAATGTGGTAATCACCATGCCTGTAGGTATTGGCCGCGAGGGATGGACGACGCCCTTAGGGTTAACCAAGGTAACTCGAAAAGAGAGGGACCCGATTTGGCGGCCAACGGCCAGTGTCCGGGCAGTGGCTGCAAAAAATGGTACACCTATTCCTAACAGCTTTCCGCCAGGAAAAGGAAATCCGCTAGGACGGCATATTTTGCGCTTAGGTTGGCCAACCTATCTGATCCACGGCACAAACCGACGTGATGGCGTAGGCTCTCGCGTAAGTGCCGGTTGTATAAGAATGATGCCGGAGGATATCGAATACCTGTTTGATCTTGTCGCTCTAGGCACTCCAGTGCGCGTAATGAATGAACCTCTAAAATTTGGCCACCAAAATGGCTCGCTTTATATGCAGGTACATCCACCACTTATTGAACAAAAAAATTCTAATTTAAAAGAAATTGCACAAGAGCTATTGGCTAAACTAACAGAAGTCAATATTAACTTAAAGCAGCTAAATGCTGAGTTAAGTTATCCCACAGGGCTATCTAAGAAACTTACATGAAGTGTTGGGTTCGTCGCGTAGCGAGTGTAAATAAAATAGGCGACTAATAAAACAATAAAGCTTCCCACCAGGTCAATAAAGTAATGCCAGCCTAGTAAGACACATGAGGCTAGCAATAAGAAATTAACAGGTAATAATAAAAGGAAAACAACAGGCCAACTACGTGATAAATTAAGGCAAAGTAGAGCCCAGATCATATGGAATGAAGGCATGGCAATCATGCCACCTTCGATTGTTGATGGCCGTAAATGATTATGAATCTCAGCAAATTTAATCCCAGTTGCATACTGATAAACTGTAAAATAGGGACTACCTATTGCAGAGGCAGGTCCAACAGTGGGCCAAAAATAGTAAAATACAAAACCAATCAGAGTCGTAATTAATAATAAAGAATAATATTCTCTTAGGTAGCTATATTTCCTGGCAAAAATAAGAATCAAGGGTAAATATGTCATTTGTAAGGGCAGGCTATCATAACTAATGGCGAGAATCGTTCTTAACCAGGGTTTAGAGTCGCTCCAGGCCACCACATTTTCCAATTGAATACCTAAGGCCTGATCTATTAGTAGTAATTGCTTATCTATTGGGTTAAAAGGGGCGAATTGGGCAGCGTTTGTGGCGATTGCTACAACTGACATAACCAAAAAAAAGAAAACCAGTTCCCGCATCATTTTGTAATATTGGCTGTCTCGATCAAATAAAAGATAGGTACCCAGCCATGTTAAAAACAAAATAATCACCATTACAATAGAGCCAGGCGGAAAGTAATTATTACCCGGAAATTTGGTAACATAATAATTTTCAATCAGTGCAATAGCTGACAAAAGGCAGATACAAAGGGCTATAAATAAATTAAAATATCGAGCAATAAATGGCATTATTAATTCTGTTAATCAGTTTCACCTTCGCGTTGCTGTTGCTTTAGTCTAATAGCGTGGTAGATTTCTTCGCGATGAACTTCAATTGAACGGGGCGCCTGAACACCAAATTTAATATTCCCATGTTCTAAAGTTTTGAAAGCGATTATCTGAACGGAATTACCACCTATCGAAACAATGAGTGGTTCTTCAAAAGGAATGGTGACAATGTTCATACAAAACCTCTTTAGTTTTTAGTACGTTATATCGTATGACCCAAACAAAATCAATAATTTTTAAAAGAACATATTTAGCAACTTTCAGGATTTTTGAGGCTTATAAGCATAGCCTAAAATCCTAAAACCACATTAGTAAAGGGTATATAAGTCGGTCATGACGAATAGCATTTGCTACCCATCATAAAATCGGTTAAGATTGTTCGTTTTTTAAACCTTGCCTTATCTGTCATTACAGGAAGGCTTATATCCATAAGGAGTTAGCATGAGACATTATGAAATCGTGTTTCTGGTGCACCCTGATCAGAGCGAGCAAGTACCAGCAATGGTTGAGCGCTATGAAGGGATCATCACAAAGCACGAAGGTACAATCCATCGTAAAGAGGATTGGGGACGCAGACAGTTAGCTTATCCAATCAGAGATGTTCACAAAGCACATTATATTTTAATAAATATTGAATGTAACCAAGCTGCTCTCGATGAATTAAAAAATGCGTTTAAGTTTAATGACGCCATTCTAAGAAATTTAATCATCAATCAAAAACATGCAATGACTGGTCAATCCGTGCTAATGAAAAAAGAAAAAGACGAGCGAGCAGCTTAAAGGGGTATTAATTATGTCAGGATCATATTTTCGACGAAAAAAAATGTGTCGTTTCAGTGGTGATGGTACCGATGAAATTGATTACAAAGATATAAACATGTTGAAAAATTACATTACGGAAACAGGTAAAATCGTACCAAGTCGTATAACAGGAACTCAAACTCGCTTTCAGCGACAATTGGCAAAAGCTATTAAGCATGCGCGATTCCTGGGATTGCTGCCTTACTGCGATAGTCATCGATAATTAAATGGCTCGCCTTGGCGGTTTTTTAGGTAAGCAAGGTCGTTTTCTATTAGAAAACGATACTCAAGCCATGATTTATAGTGCGGTTTTGGCTTTGATACCGTTTACTGGCTGGTTATCTGCTGCAGTTATAGCGCTGATAACGTTGCGTAAAGGCTGGAGTGATGGCTTTAAATGCTTAGTAGTTGCCTTCATGGCACTACTGGTTTTGTCATTATTGACCATGTCCTTTCCTGCAGCTTGTCTGACTGCTGCCATAGCTTTTTTACCATGTTATTTAACAGCCGTTATCTTACATGAGACAGCGAGCTGGAATGTGGGCCTGGGGTTTATTGTTTTACAAGCTTTGTTGGTTATTGCTTTAATACATTGGTTGGCTCCTGAATTTATCACGAATCAATTTCAATACATTCAAGCGATTTTTAAACAACTTGAAAGAGAAAGTTCTAATAGTTCAGCTCTTGCCTTGTTAAACAATCAATCCAAGCTAACGCAAACAGTCTTAGCTAATTACTTGCTGGGTGTACAGTCAATAAGCGTCGTCATGTCTGCACTTGCCTCGCTAATGCTGGCCCGTTCCGTACAGTCCAGGTTATTTTATCCTGGAGGATTCAGGCAGGAATTGCTTGCATTTCGCGCTAATAGTTTTGGGGTATTTTTGCTTGGTTTGGCTGCTATAGGCGCATATCAGCATAATCCACTGGCTATAAGTTGTTTGCCAATACTCGTGACTTATTTTGTGTTTGCAGGGCTTAGTCTAACCTTTAGTGTTATGACTAAAGATAAAGGCATTGGGACTTTTATTTTGTTAGCTGTTCCTTTACTTTTACTGCCTTTTGTAACGCTACCAATTTATGTCATTTTGGGGACTTTGGATAGTTTGTTTAATTTTAGGTCATATCTGTCGTCCAAGACAGATGAAAAAGAGAATAAGGGGTAATAAGATGCAAATTATTTTATTAGAAAAAGTTAGAAATTTAGGAAATTTAGGCGATAAAGTTGATGTTAAATCGGGTTATGGTCGTAATTATCTAATTCCACAAAACAAAGCTGTATTTGCTACTGAAGATAATATTGTTCGTTTTGAGCAGCGTCGTGCCGAGCTTGAGAAGAAAGAGCAACAATCATTAGCTAGTGCTGAACAACGCGCTGCCAAGTTGAATGATACAACAGTTGTTATTTCTGCAATGGCAAGTGATGAAGGCAAACTTTATGGTTCTATCACTGCTAATGAAATCAAAGACGCTCTGGTTAAGAAATCAATTGAAGTTTCAAAGCGTGAAATTGTAATGCCTGAAGGGCCTCTGCATTCTGTTGGTGATTACACTGTAGAAATACATGTTCATAGCGATGTAATAGCAGTTTTGCAAGTACAAGTTATTTCATCCAAATAAGTATTAACGCTAACGTTGATCACCTCACCCTCTCTCTGGAAAGAGAACAGGTGAGGTGTAAAGGTTCTCAGTATTTTTATCGCAGATCTGCAAGACCTGTTATCGCTTCTAAATAGGCTTTAACGTAAAAAATTATTCATTCCACTTCCAACCAAATTCTGCACTGTTCTGCAACAACCTTAGGGAAGGAATTATATTGTTTTAAAAATTGCCTCAACAAGATTGTGTCATTTTTTTCTTTGGCAGTATCTTCTGCTAATTGGAGGATATAACGCATAGAGTTTGCTTCATTCGCATATCGATCAATTTTTTTAATGGTATCAAGAATATCCTTAGCAATAGCGACTCGTTCAGAGGTATAGGGATTTATTATCTGTCCCTCGAATCCATACCGACTGGCCTGAAAACGATTATAGCTATAAACATAATACAATTCTTTGTTCAGTGTGTAGGGCCTTTCCTTTACTAAATACATGGCAATAGCCTGGATATAGGCAGCAACTATTGTGGCTCTCTTAGTATTTAATGGCGTATCACAGACTCTTATTTCAACCGTTCCGAATTCTGGTTTAGGGCGGATATCCCAATAAAAATCCTTCATTGTTTCAATAACTCCAAGGCTTTTCATTTTATAAAAATAGGCAGAAAATTCTTTCCAATTTTCAAAATAGGGCATTACGCCACTTAAAGGAAATGCATTAAAGACTGTTGATCGAGAAGAGTGGTAACCCGTATCGATCCCTTGATAGAAAGGAGATGAGGCACAGATAGCAATAAAGTGAGGAACGTATCTGCTTAGTGTGTGTGTCAGGTAAATAGCATCATCTGCGTTTGCACAGCCAATATGAATATGTTGGCCGAAAACAGTTGAGCGCTTGGACAAATAACTAAAGGTTCTTGATAATTTTTTATAGCGCTTCAATGGAAATATTTTTTGCATTGCCCATTTTTGAAATGGATGAGTACCGCCTCCGCACAAATGTAAATCATGATTTAAGGCAAGTTGTTCTAACATCTTGCGCAATAAATCCAGTTCTTCGATCAAATCAGTCACTGAATGATGAATTGAAGAATTAATTTCAATCATAGACTGAGTAATTTCAGGTTTAATCAGATTCTTAAAACTACCTTCCTGAATGTTCCTTATTAGATCTTTAGAGCGAGATGCTAAGCCGTAACTATGAGGGTCAATAATTTGCAATTCCAATTCGACGCCGAGTGTAAATGGAGTTGATGGCTTGAATGCTAAGGTTTTCATTGATTTTAATCCTTGAACAGTTCTAATTAAAGATTAGTTCATTTTGATTAAAAACTCTTGAAGATGAGGTTTATCAACCTCAGATTCTAAATAATGTTTCAGAATTTCTAAGGAATTTTCATACTCGTTAAGGGTAAAAATGCCGCGCATTAATTCAAAGCGTAAATAAACACAATAGGTATTCAAAACATCGGTTTCACAGTAATCGCGGATAGTTTTCAAATTTCCTCCACAAAATTGTTCCCAGACCTTAGCGCCGCTCATTCCCATTTTCCCTGGAAATCCCAGCATGGTTGCAATGTCGTCCAGAGGTGCAAAGGCTTTATTTTGGTAAGCTGCGAGAACGTCCATTAAATCGATATGGCGATAATGAAATCGATTCAGGTAATTATTGAAGCGAAAATTTTGCTGATTTTCGCCAATTTCCCAATAGCTGGGGGCAGAAATACCGTGCAAAAGCGCGCGATAGTGAAGAACTGGCAAGTCAAAGCCTGAGCCATTCCAGCTAACCAAAGTGGGTTTATATTTATCAATCCCCAAAAAAAAACGCTGAATTAAGTCTTTTTCATCGGATTGCTCATCACCTAATGACCAAACTTTAACCGTTGCGCCTTGACTCAGCACTAATGAAATTGCAACTATTTTTTGCAAATAATGGGGTAAAAAATCATTACCAACTTTTGCTCGTCGAAGAGCAAAAAGAGCCGAGGCAGTATCTTCGTCGGATAAATTATTCAGGTTGTGCAACTTTCGTCCAGCGTCAGTATCAGGAATAGTTTCTATGTCGAAAACTAAAATACTCATTTAGTAAATCCTAATGAAAGCAAAGACCTAAAGCTAGCATAGCTGGCAAGATTTGTGAATTGGCTTGATTTGACTTTCATATAATCAATCTGACATAAACAGCAGCAGTGATAAGAATGTTCTAATAAAAAATGTTTAAATTTGCCAACATTTTTGCTAGGGTCTACCACAATTTGCAATACTAGATGAGAAAGATGCTTCTCTAGAAGCTTTTTTAGGAGAATAAAAATTGAAATGTAAAATGCTGACACTTATCGTGTTAACTTTCTTAGAGCTTTCCTGTGTTAGCCACCCGCCTTCCGATGTGAATAATATTTGCAGAGTTTTCAATCAATATCCGAATTGGTATACAGATGCAAAAGACATTGAAAAACGATGGCTTGTTCCAATTGCCGTACAAATGGCAATAGTTCACCAGGAATCTAAATTCAATGCTAAGGCAAGACCACCTTATAGAAAAATGCTCTGGATTATTCCCTGGAAGCGGCCTTCTACAGCCTATGGCTACTCACAAGCCCTGTCAGTCACCTGGAAACAATATAAAAGGTCTCATGGTGGTGGAGGCCGCTGGGCATCTCGACAGGTGTTTGCAGACGCTGTCGATTTTATTGGCTGGTATGCCAATCAGGCCAATCGTATTGCAGGTATTCCACGCAACGATGCATATCGTTTATATTTAGCCTATCATGAAGGAATTGGTGGTTACCAACGCAAAACCTATTTGCAAAAGCCTTGGTTAATTCAAGTGGCGCGCAAGGTCAAGGGACTATCGCTAATTTATCAGGCCCAATTAAATCAATGTAGAATAGGGCTGAGATAAAAAAACATGATATAAGTAAAAATTGATTCGGATTATGGAATGACTGAATCCTCCTGACATGAAAGGGGGGTTCTGGTGAAGATTAATAAAGTAGGAGCTATTAATGCGATTAATATTATTGGGTGGCCCCGGGGCTGGCAAGGGTACTCAGGCACGTAAGTTAATTGATCATTTTAAAATACCACAAATTTCTACAGGTGATATGTTGCGATCAGCAATTGCAGAGGGAACTGAGCTAGGTAAAAGCGCCAAGAAAGTAATGGATGCCGGACAGCTGGTTTCCGATGATATTATTATCGCTTTGGTTAAAGAGCGATTGGAAAAACCAGATTGCCAAAGGGGTTTTTTATTTGATGGCTTCCCACGCACTATACCACAAGCCGATGCCCTGAAAGACGCCCATATTAAACTTGATCATGTTATTGAAATTGCTGTTCCTGATGAAGAAATAATCAATCGCATTAGTGGTCGCCGTGTCCATCTTCCTTCAGGCCGCGTCTATCACATTAAATTTCATCCTCCAAAGGTTGAAGGTATCGACGATATTAGTGGTGACAGGTTAATCCAACGCGATGATGATAAAGAAGAAACAATTAAGCAACGTTTAGCGGTATACCACAATCAAACAGAACCCTTGGTTACATACTATAAACAGTTGGAGCAGGAAGCTAATCTTAGACATGAAAAGGCTTTGCAATTCCATCGGGTTAATGGTTTAGGTTCTGTCGATATTATATTTGATAAAATTTTATCCTGTCTCCCAGCATCAAGGAGTACTCATGCCGACTTACCTCATGGACTCTAAGCAATTTGATACTGTGATTGATACTAATGATATCGTCTTTGTTGATTTTTGGGCGGAATGGTGTTCACCCTGTAAACAATTTGCCATCGTTTATGAGCGAGTTGCAGAACAGACTCCCACTATAAAATTTACAAAAGTAAATATTGAAGAGGAAAGTGAGTTGGCAGAGAGATTTGAAATACGCTCAATCCCTCACCTCATGATTTTCAAAAAAGGTATTCTTATCTATTCTGATGCCGGCTCTATGCCGGAATCAACGCTAAACGATTTGGTAGTGCAGGCTTTAAGCATTGATGTTAGTGAAATACGAGCCAAAATTGATTTAGGAGAGGTTTGATATTGGTCTATCTGTCTATTTTTAATTGTTTATCCTAAGCCCTTAATAAACGCAGGACTCAACTACCTTAACCTAATTTTTGCAAATACTCAGCCAAAAGGGCTTTATTTTCTATTGAAAAATTCAGGCCCAGTTTCGTGCGCCGCCATAGAATATCATCACAGGTCGTAGCCCATTCTTCAGCTCTTAAATAATCAACCTCCACCTGATACAAACCATTGCCAAAATCTCGGCCTAAATCAGTTATTTTGCTGCAATTTGCTAATAATAGTTCGGTGCGAGTGCCATAGTTTGCGAGATAACGTTCTTTAACTGACTCTTCCAGCCAAAAATATTTTTCCTTGGCATGGTTAAGATATTCTTTATAAGACCAGTTATTAAGTGTTGAACCGGGAAGAGGCTTAAATTCAGACTGTGATTTTTTAAGATCGGGAAATAGTGACTGTAATTGATTAATAGCTTCCAAAGAAGATTGTCTATAGGTAGTAATTTTTCCCCCATAAATAGTCACTGCGGGCGCCGGGGTCGAGCTGTATTTAACTATATAATCCCGACTTAAGCTGCTAAGCGCTTCGCCCTCAGCAGCGATGAGAGGTCTTACACCGCTCCAGGTATTGATTATATCCTCTCGTTTCAGAGGATTAGAAAAGTAGCTGCTGACGAGCTCGCAGAGATAATCAATTTCTTCATTGGAAATACTAACCTCATCCAGGGATCCATTAAAGGCTATATCCGTTGTGCCTATCATGGTATGACCATGGTAAGGAATTATAAATACGATACGTTGATCGTAGTTTTGTAAAAGATAGGCGTGGTTTCCCTCATAGAGTTTATGCACAACCAGATGAGAGCCTTTTACCAGCGACATTTTAACTTTCATGTGGATATGCAATAAATCATTAATAGTTTCAACCCAGGGGCCACTTGCATTGACGATTGATTTGGCTTTAATAAGATGGTGTTGCCCTGATTTTGCTTGAATTTTAAGCTCCCAAAGATTATCAATACTGTCAGCGCCAAGCAATTCAGTATTGGTATGGATAGTTGCACCGAATTCTCTGGCTTGTAAAGCGTTGGCAATTGTCAGGCGTGAGTCATCAGTCTTGCAATCATAAAATAAAAAGCCTTTCTCAAAGTTAGCACTCAGAGGCGAGAAATAATCGGATTGAGATGAGCGTCGAATTAATTTTGATTTGGGAAGCTCGTTTTTCCGACTTAAATTATCATAGAAAAAAAATCCGGTACGTAATAACCAGGCAGGACGCATTTTCTGTTTATAGGGCAATACAAGTGGTAGAGGATGAACTAAATGAGGCGCTAGAGCTAATAAAAGCTGGCGTTCATCCAGAGCTTTTTTGACAAGCGCGAAATCGTAATGCTCAAGGTACCTTAATCCCCCATGAATTAATTTAGAACTAGACGATGAAGTTTTTGAAGCCAGATCATCTTTTTCTACAAGAATCACTGAAAGACCAC
Organism: Tatlockia sp.; assembly: GCA_013812775.1. Lineage (GTDB taxonomy): Bacteria > Pseudomonadota > Gammaproteobacteria > Legionellales > Legionellaceae > Tatlockia. The sequence continues at coordinate 13,735 of JACCSX010000032.1, forward strand.
GCAACGCCGCGTCTGCAGCAGCTCCACAGCCATTTATTCCGCCGCCAATAACCGCTACGTCATAAACCTTATTCATGTTTTGGTCTCCGCAAAAAGCGTATAGAATGAATATCGGCAGTTATTAATCCTAACCTTAGACAATTGTCTGAAAAACTTGGAACAGCTCTTATCTAATTATCATAATAAGGAAATAAAAAGCAATGACTTATCTGCTTGCTATCGACCAGGGAACCAGTAGTACTAGAGCAATGTTGTACACCGCTTTTGGTGAGTTAGTCACCGCGAGCCAATATCCACTTAGACAATTTTATAAAAAACCGGGTTGGGTAGAACATGATCCAGAAGAAATTTGGAAAAAAACTCTAAAAACCATGCAAGAGGTGTTAAAGGGAGTCGATATAAAACAAGTCATCGCCTGCGGCATTACCAATCAACGAGAAACCACTTTGATCTGGGATAAACAAACAGGCAAATGCCTGGCACCGGCAATTGTCTGGCAAGACAGACGCACTCAAGCATATTGTGAGTCACTGGCTGACAAAAGAGATTTAATCCAGAAAAAAACAGGGTTGTTGCCTGATCCATATTTTTCAGCATCTAAACTACGATGGTTATTGAAAAATATTCCAGAAGCCCAAGAACTTGCCGACAAAAAACAACTTGCATTTGGCACGGTGGACTCTTTTCTGCTTTGGCGTCTGACAGCTGGCAAAGCACATTTAACTGATGTTAGTAATGCTTCACGCACCTTATTATTTAATATTTATGAGCAATGTTGGGACAAGGAGCTCTTGGAATTGTTTGAAATTCCTGCCTCGGTGTTGCCTGAAGTCTGCGCCTCCGATGCTCATTTTGGGATCATTGATAATCAAGAGCTAAACCTAAAGATTCCCATCACTGCTGTAGCCGGTGATCAACAGGCTGCCTTGATTGGTCAACGCTGTTTTAAAGATGGCATGGTGAAGGCAACCTTTGGGACAGGTGGTTTTTTATTAATGAATACCGGATCTAAACCGGTAATCTCAAGTCATAAACTTTTAACAACGATTCTCTATCGCATAAAAGGCCAAACCAATTATGGTTTGGAAGGAAGTTTGTATCAGGCAGGAACCACTGTGAGATGGCTGAGGGATGAACTTAAACTTATCGATGCCTCCTCGGATACAGAACAATTAGCAAGGACACTGAAAACAAATGAAGGGGTATATTTAGTGCCTTCGTTTACCGGTTTAGGGGCTCCGCACTGGTTTGGTTCCTCAGGCGCTGCTATCACCGGCTTGTCTCTGACATCTAACAAGGCCCATTTTGCAAGAGCGGCACTTGAGAGTGTCTGTTATCAGACTCGAGAGATATTAACCTGCATGCGCGAAGATAGCGGCATCGATATAAGTTTGCTGCGGGTTGATGGCGGCATGGCTGTAAATCAGTGGTTTTTACAGTTCTTATCTTCCCAATGCGGATTGATAGTACAACGGCCTGCGGATATTGAAACCACAGCACAAGGTATCGCAATGCTTGCGGCGATTGGCTGCGGTCTTGTAGATTCCCTTGATTCCTTACAAAAAACCTGGATCTGCCAACAAGAATTTCAGCCTGAAAAAAATGATTATATCGAATCTGAGTATCAAGGTTGGCAAAGAGCGCTTCGAATGGTAAAAGCGGGTGAGCTTAATAATTAGGTGATTCTATTTATGAAAATATTGGAAAAAATTGTTGCTCTTGAAAATGAAGCGGCTGAATTCGGATTTGAATGGGAAACCGCAGAGCAGATTATGGAGCAAATTCAAAGTGAATGCCGTGAGATCAGCGAGCATTTAGGAACAGAAAATCGCAGTGATTTACAGGAGGAAATAGGTGATTTAATGCATGCTGTTTTTTCCTTATGTGTATTTTGTAAGTTTGATCCCCAGGAAACCCTGAAACAAACCGCTGAAAAATTTGAGCGCCGCCTATCTGAGGTAAAAGTTATTACTCATGAAAAAAAATTAGAGAACCTACGAGAAAAACCCTTTGATGAGCTAATGGCTATTTGGCGACAGGCTAAGAGTCGGGTGGGTTAACCTCGGTAATGCTCTAGCAGTAATAAGCCAAATGATTTTTATAGCTAATAGATGTTCTTCTTAAAGCCAAACTAAAATATGCAGCTAAAGAAAACTTTGAGGAGAAGTACTCCTCTTCCGCATAAGGATTTTGCATTAATGTCACCTATTGCAGCGGGAAAATTGGTACGAGGATTGTTATAAGCTGTTGGTCTTCTTATGTCTTTAAGTGTGCCATTAAAATGTACCACAAGCAGTATGGGTTGGTGCGCAAATGAATGCTTCAATCATAGGATTTACTTGTTTTTAGGGCTGTCGACATTATTACTCCTGTAGCGTTTGAGCACTCAGCATTGCGAAATGTCACAGCCCTTGGTTAGAAAGTTATTGGTTTTATGAAACATCCCTTTGTTTTTCACCTGTATAGAGCTGACGTGGTCTACCTATTTTTGATTTACCAGCAACCATCTCCATCCAATGCGACATCCAGCCAACTGTTCTTGCCAAAGCAAAAATGACAGTGTACATATTGGTTGGAATACCAATAGCGCTTAGTGTAATTCCTGAATAAAAATCAACATTAGGATAGAGTTTTTTCTCAACAAAATAGTCATCTTCAAGGGCAATACGTTCAAGTTCCATGGCCAATTTAAATAAGGGCGCATCATGAGCTCCAACTGCAGTTAGTACTTCATGGCAGGTATTGCGCATGACTTTCGCTCGCGGGTCATAACTTTTATAGACACGATGCCCAAAACCCATTAAACGAAAGGGATCATCCTTATCTTTAGCACGTTTGATGTAATGATTAATATGTTTTATATCTCCAATTTCTTTCAACATATTAAGGCAGGCTTCATTAGCACCACCGTGAGCAGGCCCCCACAAAGCGCCGATACCTGCAGAAATACAGGCAAAAGGATTCGCACCCGTAGAACCCGCAAGACGAACGGTTGAGGTTGAAGCGTTTTGCTCATGATCCGCATGCAGGGTAAAAATAGTATCAATGGCATCAACAATGACCGGATTAGCGATGAATTCTTCAGAAGGTACGCCAAACATCATATGCAGAAAATTTTGTGCATAGCTCATTTTATTTTGAGGGTACATGTAGGGTTGGCCAATCGAATATTTGTAACTCATTGCCGCCAGGGTCGGCATTTTAGCGATTAAGCGAATCGCTGAGATGTAGCGATCTTGCTGATTTGTCAAGTCCATTGATTCATGATAGAAAGCAGATAAGGCGCCCACAATACCTACCATAATTGCCATAGGATGCGCATCGCGTCGAAAACCATTTAAAAAATTGTACATCTGTTGATGTACCATTGTGTGGTTATTGATTAAGCTTACAAAATCTTCTTTTTGTTTTATATCGGGCAATTCGCCGTTCAAAAGGAGATAACTAACATCCAAAAAATCTTTTTTCTCCGCTAATTGCTCAATGGGATAGCCTCTATAAAGTAAAATTCCGGCATCACCATCAATGAAAGTAATCTTGGATTCGCAAGCGGCAGTTGATACGAAGCCTGGATCGTAGGTAAACATATCTTTTTCGGCCAATTTATTAATGTCGATTACATCATTTCCCAGTGTTGGACTTAAGATGGGTAAATCGATTGGATCATGGCCGTCTATGTTAAGTTGTGCAATTTTTGTTGTCATCGCTTCACCTCTTTTTATTTGGCTTGACAGCCTTCGCTCGTTACACTGGGCAGAACTATATAAAAATGCCTGGTGACAGTCAATTTATCACAGTAGATATATCAATCTTTGAGTATGATGCAGTTTTATGATTATTAATAGACTACTGAAATAAGGGGAACTAAGGAAATATTTAGAGATCTGACATGATTCAATTAAAACTGTCTTTATGGTATCCTCTTACGTTAATTTCATCGTCAACATTGCCAAAGGATGCATCCCTAAGATGGTTTATACAGCAAAAGAAGTTATACCAGTTAATATCGAAGACGAATTAAAACAATCCTACCTCGATTATGCCATGAGCGTTATTGTCGGTCGCGCCCTGCCTGATGTACGGGATGGATTAAAACCGGTACACAGGCGCGTGCTTTTCGCTATGAGAGAACTGAGTAATGATTGGAATAAACCTTACAAGAAATCAGCGAGGGTAGTAGGGGATGTAATCGGTAAATACCATCCTCATGGCGATACCGCCGTTTACGACACAATAGTTCGTATGGCCCAGTCATTTTCCATGCGTTACATGCTTGTGGATGGCCAGGGAAACTTCGGTTCTGTTGATGGCGATTCTGCAGCTGCTATGCGTTACACCGAAATACGAATGTCCAAAGTGGCCCATGCTTTACTTGCGGATCTGGAAAAGGAAACTGTTGATTTTAGTCCCAACTATGATGAAACCGAATTTGCCCCAGTCGTTATGCCATCGCGAGTTCCTAACTTATTAGTGAATGGTTCTTCAGGTATTGCCGTAGGAATGGCAACTAATATTCCGCCCCATAATCTAACAGAAGTAATTAATGCCTGCCTCGCCTTGATTGCCGACCCTGATTTAACAATCGATGATCTAATGACCCATATTCCCGGGCCTGATTTCCCGACAGCAGCCATTATTAATGGTCGCGGCGGTATTTTACTGGCTTATCGAACCGGTCGCGGTCGAATTTCAATACGCGCAAGAACAGAGATTGAAACGGATAGTCAAACTGGCCGGCAGGCTATTATCATCCACGAATTGCCTTATCAAGTTAACAAAGCCAGGCTTGTTGAAAAAATAGCAGACCTTGTACGTGAAAAACGAGTGGAAGGTATATCCGGATTGCGGGATGAATCCGATAAACAGGGTATGCGAGTCGTTATTGAGCTCAAACGTGGCGAGGTTCCTGAAGTTATTCTTAATAACCTCTACGCTCATACTCAAATGCAGAATGTTTTTGGAATAAATATGGTTGCCCTGGTTGATGGTCAACCCCGCACCCTTAATTTAAAAGAAATCCTTGTCGCCTTCATTAAACACAGACGTGAAGTGGTTACTCGACGTACAATTTTTGAATTAAAGAAAGCACGTAATCGTGCTCATTTATTAGAAGGATTAGGAATTGCTTTAGCAAACATTGATGAAATGATTGAGCTAATCAAGCAATCCGCTACTCCGCAAGATGCTAAAGAGGCGCTTTTAGCATCTATGTGGCAGCCAGGATTGGTTGCATCCATGTTGAAAAGCACAGGCTCTGATGCCTGCCGCCCAGATGATCTGACAGCCGAATTTGGCTTGAGCGAAGCAGGTTATCGTCTGTCGCCGAATCAGGCACAGGCAATTCTTGAATTAAGATTGCATCGATTAACTGCGCTTGAGCAAGACAAAATTATTTCGGAATTTGAAGAATTATTAGGCGTGATTAGAGAACTACTCATTATTCTTGCTTCGCCCGATCGCTTAATGGAAGTTATTCACGAAGAACTGGTCGACGTTAAAACACAGTTTGGCGATGCGCGCCGCACTGAAATTAATGCTTCCCAGGAAGATTTGACAATTGAAGATTTGATTACTGAAGAAGATGTTGTTGTTACCTTATCACATCAAGGCTATGTGAAATATCAACCGATTTCAACTTACCAGGCACAGCGCCGTGGTGGTAAAGGCAAATCAGCGACCAATGTAAAAGATGAAGATTTCATTGAGCGTCTGGTCATTGCCAGTACACATGACACGCTCCTATGCTTCTCCAATCATGGCAAATTATACTGGCTTAAAGCCTATCAACTGCCTTTGGCTAGCCGTGTTTCCCGTGGTAAACCTATTATTAATATTTTGCCTCTTGCTGCAGATGAAGCCATCACTGCCATGTTGCCGGTGCGCGAATTCCAGGAAAATCTTTTTGTATTCATGGCAACCAAACACGGAACGGTGAAGAAAGTTTCTCTTGAAGCCTTCAGTCGTCCTCGTTCTAATGGAATAATTGCCGTTGATTTAGACGATGATGATCGTTTGGTGGGTGTTGATATTACTGATGGAACAAAAGGAATTATGCTCTTTACCGATGCTGGAAAGGTAATTCGATTTGATGAAAAACTGGTCAGAGCAATGGGTAGAACAGCTCGAGGTGTGCGAGGCATCAGATTAGGTGCTGGTCAATCTGTAATTTCCCTGGTAGTTGCGAAGCCTCATGGCACAATCCTGACTGCTACTGAGAATGGCTATGGTAAACGCACCGATGTAGAAGAGTATCGAGTATCCGGTCGTGGCGGCCAGGGCGTTATTTCCATACAAGTGACCGAGCGTAATGGCAAGGTAGTTCGTGCACTTCAGGTCAGCGATACTGATGAAGCCATGTTAATAACCGATAAAGGCACTTTAGTACGCTTTAAAGTCGGTGAATTATCAATTATTGGCCGAAACACCCAAGGTGTCCGTTTAATTAATGTCAGTTCTGGCGAACATGTTGTCGGTATGCAGCGTATCGATGAAATTATTGAAAATGGTTCTGAAGAGAGCGAAGAGATTATAGAAGATGGCGAAAATAGTGTAGAAAATGGTGAGGATAGTGTCGAAGAAGGAAATCATGACTAGAGGTTATAATTTCGGTGCAGGTCCATCCATGTTGCCTGAATCTATCTTAAGAGATGTGCAAAAGGAGTTATTGAATTGGCAGCATCTAGGCATGTCGGTGATGGAGATTAGTCACCGTTCTCTGCCTTTTACCAATTTAATGCAAGATGCTAAAAACTTATTACGAGAACTTTTAACTATTCCTGATGATTATCATGTCCTTTTTTTAAGTGGTGCCGCGCGTGCTCAATTTGCCATGATCCCAATGAATTTCCTAGCTGCAGGAGAGCAGGCGGGATATCTGGTTTCTGGGATTTGGTCACATTTGGCTTATCAAGAGGCTCAACGATTAAAGGAAGCCTATTGTGTAACCAATAGTGAGAACACAGGCTTCACAACGATAGCTGCAGCTGATGAATGGCTGGTTAAAAATAACAATCGATATTTCTATTACACGCCAAATGAGACCATAAATGGCCTGCGCTTTGCAAAACTACCCAAGCTTTCAGGAGCGCCCCTAATTGCTGATATGACTTCCTGTCTATTGTCTGAGCCAATCAATGTTAGAGATTATGGATTGATTTTTGCTGGCGCTCAGAAAAATATCGCTAATGCCGGCTTAACTATCGTAATTGTAAGTGAAGAATTATTAGCATCCATCTCCAATGAAAAAATCCCGACTATGTTCGATTATCGTACACATAGTTCAACCAATTCAATGTATGCCACCTTGCCTACATTTAATTGCTATCTTGCCCAAAAAATGTTCCTCTGGATTAAAGAGCAGGGCGGTATAGAAGCCCTTTATAAACTAAATTGTCGAAAAGCAGCGATGCTCTATGATTGCATAGATGGTTCTGATTTTTACCTCTGTCGCGTAGCCAAAGAAGCACGCTCTCTGGTCAACGTTTGCTTTACACTCAAAGATCCCAATCTTGAGGATGCTTTTTTAGACGCTGCCAAAGAACAAGAAATGTTTGCCTTAAAAGGTCATCGCTCCGTGGGCGGATTGCGGGCCTCCATGTATAACGCAATGCCTATAGAAGGTGTTGAACGCCTGATCGGATTCATGAATGATTTTGCAAGGAAATATAGCTAATGAATTCTATAGATTTTGTAAGCAGCCCAGTTAGCGCCTTACGCGGTGAAATTAAAATTCCAGGTGATAAATCCATATCACACCGATCTATCATCTTGGGTGCTATTGCAAAAGGCACCACTACTGTCAGCGGCTTTTTAGATGGTGAAGACTGTCTAGCAACCTTAGCTGCATTTCAAGCTATGGGAGTTAAAATAGAAGGTCCAGAGGATCAACGTATTGTAATTCATGGTGTAGGTAAATACGGATTATGCAAACCAAAGAATAGTATAGACTGTGGTAACTCAGGAACGTCGATGCGTTTACTCGCTGGCTTGCTAGCGGCGCAACCCTTTGACAGCGAGTTAAATGGCGATAAAAGTTTGCAAAAAAGGCCAATGGAACGGATTAGCCGACCTTTAATTCAAATGGGTGCTGAAATTATGACTACAGAGGGTCGTCCTCCTTTGCACATTCGAGGCGTTCATTCACTACAGGGAATTACCTATAAAATGCCGGAAGCCAGCGCCCAGGTTAAATCCTGTCTCTTACTTGCCGGCCTATACGCCAAGGGTGAAACCAGCGTTGTAGAACCCGGTTTAACCCGTGATCATACAGAAAGAATGTTAACAACCTTTTCATACCCCATTCAAAAAGCTGAGAACAGGATAACAATTAATTCGGAAAGTGAGTGTTTGGGGACTGACATTTTCGTCCCAGGTGATATTTCTTCCGCTGCATTTTTCATTGTTGCAGCAAGTCTTATACCTGGTTCAGAATTGTTGATTAAAAATGTAGGAATCAATCCATCAAGAACTGGAATTATTCAGATTTTGACGCTGATGGGTGCAGATATAAGCCTTCAGAATAAGCGGCTTTTTGGCGAAGAATTGGTTGCAGACATTTTTGTCAAACAGGCAGAGCTGGAAGGTATTGATATACCAACGCCCTTGGTTCCTGTAGCTATTGATGAATTTCCAATTATTTTTATTGCCGCTGCTTGTGCTAAGGGCCAAACCTTATTACACGGCGCCAGAGAATTGCGCTGTAAGGAAAGCGACAGAATTGGTGTAATGGTTGAAGGTTTGCAGCGTTTAGGTATTGAGGCGCAAGCTTTTGAAGATGGCTTGTATATCAATGGCGGTAAATTAAAAGGTGGTGAAGTATTTAGCTACCATGATCATCGCATCGCAATGTCATTTGCCATTGCCGGAGCTGTAGCAGATGCGCCCGTTACTATAAAAGATTGTATAAACGTAGCGACCTCATTTCCCGGTTTCGTAGAAACAGCCAATCAAATAAAAATGGCTATTAAGGAAATAACTGATGAAGACTGATAGAAGAGTACCTGTTATTACAATAGATGGTCCAAGTGGAACAGGTAAAGGAACAATCTGTCACATGTTAGCTAATCACTTGAATTGGCATGTCCTGGATAGTGGAAGTTTATAC
>JACCSX010000037.1 GCA_013812775.1 Tatlockia sp.
ACAGAGCTAATGCTGCTATACAGAGAAATAACAAGCTATAACCAGGAGGCCAAAGTAACTGATTTTTTTATTGAAAACCGGCAAAGATAATTGTCGCGAACCGGCAAAGATAATTGACGTTTAACAAGTCGCTCTGATTCACCCAGATACAATTGAAATTAATAAGAAATTCAGATTACCCCCACCTGAACAACTTGAACAGGCCTACCCAATAATTGATTGCGAAATCAAATATAGCCTATCTGATGAAAATGATAGAGAGTGTAATCCCCAGTATAATGTGCATCTGATTTGTAGAGACGCAAAAGAGGCCGCTATATTGGAGAAGAATATACTTAAGAGTGATGCCAGATTCAAATATCAATTAGAAAAAAACGAAATAACGATTAAGACTTTATATTATTCAAGAGATTTTGATAGCATTTTTGGCATGAGAAAAATAATTGGCACAATAATATCCGGCGCCTATACAACTGTTGATAAAAATACAAGGGAGATAAACATTGGGATAAAATTCAGAGGCCCGGTTGAGGCAGCAACATTTTATTCTTTTGTTAATTTCAAATCACTTGATGTCTCGATAAATAATAATAGCATTTGTTTTCCTGCTATATCCCAAAATATCCCTATTCTTCAGGAAATTATATCCACGTTGATTGAAAATATTGATGGTAAAAAGGCAGGGCGTGAAACCTGGTTTCACAACGATACTATCAGGAAGATAGAGAAGTTATCCTCTATTGCAAGCTGGCTTTCCAAACAGGAGACCCTTGATTGGCCAGCACAACAAGCATTAATAGCCCCCATCAGAGATGTCTGTGCCATTAAACGGAATACCTGGGGTCTATTTCAACCACATAGTTTGAGTGAATTCAACGACTTATTGAAAGAAAACGAATTACAGGTTCCTAACAGCATTCCATTAAAAGGATTAGAAGGGAGTAATGGTAGCCGAATAATCAACAACGTGCTGGCTCAGATTGATTCGCCTAATAATTCAAATTTATCAGCAACCTCCATTGACTACATATAGATTGAGTGAAATTATACAGTAATGGTCCTCAGAATCCCGGCCGTCCCTCGATATTTATAAAAATGGAAGATAAAACAGGGTGATTCCACGGGTTGCCCGACAGTATTTAAATCAAATCTAAATGTAGTTTTAATGCTGAAGCAATCTTAGCTAAGATTGCATTACTAACAAGGCCTTGAATTTTCTTATTAGAAATTCTTTTTTTAGAAATGGTTCTAATTTGATGACATTGCGCTTTTGAAGTTTTTGCTAACCCGCTTTCAGCCATACTAAGTAGGACTTCAAAGGGGTAAACTTTATTAACATTTGAAGTAATAGGAATAATGGTAATGGTGTTAGCAAAATTATTATTAGCATTATTGCTAATAATAAGTACAGGACGTATTTTTTTTATTTCATCGCCCACAGTAGGGTCTAAATCTGCAAAATATATCTCACCACGCTTCATTTTCTTCAAGTCCATCTAAAGATGTATTTTCATATCCTAAATCAATTTCTGAGTTAGCTTCGCTGTAATAAGCTTCAAGTTGTTTTTGCTGCAATAAGTAAAGCGCTTCTTTAATTACTTCAGAACGACTTTTTAAATGATGGTCGATAAGATAACTTTCAATAAAGTCACACTGTTGTTGAGGCAAAGAAATAGATAGTTTTTGAGCATACATAGTGCTTCCCCTTTATATTATTACTTATAATGATACCATAAGTAGCAAAATTTTTCCACCATTATAGACTTCCCAACCCTATCCTGCTATATAGCGTTATTCTCTTTCTTAAACTTCATCAATAAGGGTTCGGTTTGAAAAGCCTTCTTCATGTAGGCGCTATTAGATAAGCCGCTTATAAAGTTCACTTGCTCTTTAAGCGATTTATCTTGAATAAAGTTAACAACAAAGTTTGCCGCATCTTTTAGTGTCTTTGAATTCACAAGCGCTGTAGCTTCGAGCCAGGCACCGTAATAAGGAGCATTGAGTCCTGTCGTCATGGCCTTCATTGAGTTTTGGTTATATAGAAATGATACAGATTGAAGATAGGTACTTATTTGTTTTTTGGATTCAGGCTCAAGTGCATCCACACCTAACTTAGAAAGTCTTCTCACAATAAATTGATTAAAGAGATCATCAAGATCAGGCTTATTTTCACGATTCAATATAGAAATGATTTCTGGAATAGAACGCTGCTCCAACTCCTTCGATTTCATTGCCAGTTCAATCCAAAGTCCAATATTAGCATTGAGATTATGAGTATCATTGTTAATGATTGCGCTTAGATTATCTATTTTAGAATGGAGTTCATCTGTTGAACTAAGATTCATAAAACCTCTTAGTACTAGCTCAGAATCGCGTGCGGGTAAATTTTTATTTAGAAGCCCAGCATAGAATTGTTGTTGCATAGCTCGTTCTTGCGGGTAATCTTTTAGCCAGGAATATTTTTGATGCAAGGTGAAGGTAGAGCGTATTAACATGCTTTTTAATTCTTCATTGTCAATTTTAGAGTAGAGATCAATAAATTTAGGAATGAAATCAACTGTACCTGCAAGTCCAAGATAATCGACAATGATAGTTTGCTTTTCTGCCCCCAAAACAGGATCCTGTGCAAATTTCCAGGCTTTATCAAGTGTTTCTTTTGTTGCTTTCTTCACAGGAAGATCAATAATTGCCATAAATTCTTCAAAATCCATCTCTGCCAATTGTGCTGATTCAACTTTATTAATAGAAAGTGATGAAGACATTGCCCCTACCTGTTTAGCTAGTAATTGAGAGTTTTGGGCCAGGGGGCCATCGCCATGTCCCTTTGGAAAGGCAGAAAATACAGTAACAGGCAGCGTAAAACTGTTATAAGTAGGCAGGTCATATCCAGCAACATGGAATACATAACTAACAAAGGTATCACAGCGAAAAACGGCACAATGCGTGGGTTTACCTTCGTCGTCATATCCAGTGCCAGGCTCATAGGCCGCTGTCATTGTATAGATGGGACAAAGGCCTCTTTGAAAGTTTGCTTCGTTAAGTATTTTAGTGCCATGTTCACCTCTATCAGAAATACCATAGCGGCTACCCCAATAAACAGTTCTTAATTTAAATTCTAAAAGTGAATTAATTTGTATCGATGGAGTGTCGTTCATTGCTTCAATAACTTGATTTGATGTTTGCATGATATCTGTAGCAGTAGTTATGCCT
>JACCSX010000039.1 GCA_013812775.1 Tatlockia sp.
CGGCTTCCATCCTGTGTCGTGGAGAAAGCGCAGTAAAATAGATCAATGAGTTCACTTATTAAGTTTTGCTAGATAAGATGGTATGGATGTTCGGCTTAGAAGTGTCTACAAAAAGGTTGCAAGTTCACTAAGGTATTATTAAAATGCCGCCATACTGGATAAAGTGCTGATCGCGTGTATTTTCCGTAGTAGTTTATCCATCCTTGAAGAATAGGATCGTACATTCGAGCAATATCGACCAGACTGAGTTCCGTCCGATTGCGCCAATTAAGTTTTCTTGTCTTTGCCCGCATTGATTTTATCGCTTCCTTACTGACCGCTGGCGTAAAACTTGTGAACACACTGTTATCTTTGGTGTTCTTACATTTCCTCGCCCTAAATGTGTATCCCAAAAAAGTAAATGACTTATTGGAATAATCCTTTTTGCGTTTTCCATCTTTGCAATAAACAATCTGTGTTTTATCTGGATGAAGCTCTAGCTCACACAAAGCAAAACGTTCTTTCAGTTCCTGGAGGAATACCTCCGCTTGTTGTAGTGTTTTGCAGTGTATGAGTCCATCATCCGCATACCGGCACCATAGCAGTTTAGGATGTTGGCGTACCATCCATGCATCAAATACGTAATGCAAAAACAAATTGCTGAGAACTGGGCTGATAACACCACCTTGTGGTGTCCCGCGCAATCTCGTTGTTTTAGTGCCGTCGTTTTGTTGCATAGGGGCTTTTAGCCACCGATCCACATATAAGTTGATCCACGGCTCAGTCACATGTTTTCGCACTGCCTTCATCAGCAGCTCATGGGATATATTGTCAAATAGTCCTTTGATATCAAACTCTAATACCCAGTCATTGTACCAACAGCGTTCGCGTGTTACACCGACTGCATCTAAGGCTGATTTCTTAGGTCGATAACCATAAGAGTCCGCTAGAAATATTGCTTCTACTCGAGGCTCTATAATCAGTTTTACCACCATCTGACATATCCGGTCACCTACCGTAGGAACACCAAGTATGCGCTCTCCTCCCAATTTCTTCGGTATGGGAACCGCTTTTACTGCCGGAGGAAAATAACATCCTGACGACATACGATTCCATAACTTATACAGATTGCCTTTCAGATTTCTTTCGAAATCTTCCAGCGATTCTTGATCTACACCAGCCCCTCCGGCGTTTGCTTTCACAAGCTTAAATGCTTGCACAAACAACTTCTTCGGAATATCGAAGGGTTTTGTTTTCTCCAACATTTGCCTCCTGAATTTACTTTCAGTTGAATGATGAATCCGACCACACTAATGCAACCCCTTCGCTCCACGGCCATTACAGTCGCTTCATCACTACTACGAGTTGCTCCGCCCCAGTGCCTGGCTTCGGTACTCTCACCCTTATGGTTTTAGCCATTTGGGTTTCTCCCTTAACATCCACACGACTGGTTCCCGCAGTTCCATAGAAAAGCCCAGATCAGAATCACGCCACCTAAACGCCGGACACCACCTACACAGTCTTCAGGTTACTTGTAGATTCTTCCCAGGATAACAGCACCAACCCTGGTTTTGATGTCAGCTTACAATTTACGACGCGTCAACAGTGGTTCAGTTTTATTCGTCTTTCTGATCTATACCTAGCAGAGTTTTATACTCCACTTTCTTTCAATGCTTATGACCACTACTCTTAATAGAAGCCACTTGAATCGGTTTGAAGCCTGCCCCTGACAGACGACTTCGGTGGGCCTACCACCATCTTTCCTATAGCTTTCACAATAAAGTGATCCTTCCAAAGATTACTTCTTTGTATGCCTGCGGCACACGGCTGTTCCATTGCTCCCCAAGGCCCTAGATAAGCACATCCATTCAAGCAAATATGCGCAAAAAAATTCATATCTATTTTAATATTGTATCCTCAACCTCGTAAATTCTTCTTAATGCTGAAAATTTATCATTAAAAAGAGTAATTGCTTCTTTGCGCATGATTGCGGCAAATTTATTAAAATAGACGTCTAAAGCCTTTCTATTCTCTAACAGGTAGTGGACTGTTAATTTCTCTTTTCCAAACAGCTTTTCTTTTTCTGGCTTTAAAATATTTGCTTGAATAAATCCAGGAAATTGGAGCATCTCTGCTGCATGTTTCTTTAACCATAATTGGAATTGAGGATAAACCTCATCATTAATAGATAAGTTTACTTCGTAAATAACCATCGTTTTTTTCCTTTTAAATTCAATTCATCAGATGTCCATAGCAACGCAAATTCTTACCTACAACTGTATTTAATTAATTTTCAGAAAAAAAATGAATAAGGCATGAAATCAAGTTAATGATTCAAAGAAAGACACTCGTTAATATACAGAATTACTTTTACAACTGGCCATTCTTGCGTTAATGTTGATCACACTATTAAGGAATTACTCAGGAAAAGCCATGTATTCCAAAGTCATTATTTCAGATCCATATTTTCATCAAGATCATGAAGAAAAAACCGCAAAGAAGCGTAAAACAATGTTAACAATGAAAACATTTGCTTAGGAATATACAATGTCCCCAAGTCAAAGCACTTACATTTTTTTAAATGAATTATCGAATAAGATAAACAAACTCTATGGATACGTCAAAATTAGCGGTGATAATTTTGGTGAACCTGCAATTAACTCAGGCCCATGTGGTCCCTTTGCAAATGCTTTTTACAAGATTTGGAATCAGAAATTTACTGAAAAAGTAAATATAGCATTTATTATGGTTAAAAATTCTGATGAATGCTGGCATGTCTTAATCCGATTACCTAATGGGTTGCTTTTTGATGGGGGCTTTGGCGTTCATGATGCGAAAAGATGGGATAGTGAAAAATTCGATATAGAAGATATGCTGAAATATGATCTTAAACTTTTGGATAAACATTCTGGTGGCTTAAATAGAATATACCCACGGTATTGCCCTGATTTTTCTATTGAAGTCGTCACGAATTTGATACACAAGTATCTCAGTTTAAATGAGAAAAATTAGCAAAAAAAACTATAAATCATCCAGCCTCAACGATTGTCTAATTTTAAAAAAATCATTCCAAGGGTCTTCTTTTAATTGGTTTAACCGGTTTGGAAGTGTTTTTATAGTATAAGAATTATCTTCAATATGGTCGCTTAGCTCATCCCAAAACAGCGGTGTAGATACGGGCGCATGTAGGCGTGCACGAGTTGAATAAACGGCTACAGCAGTTGCTGTACGTTGATTTCTCAGGTAATCGATAAATATTTTTCCGACTCGTTTGGATTTTGACATTGTACTAATGTACTCATCTGGTTTTAGTTTTTCCAGGAATTGTACAAATACATGAGTGAATTCTTTAACCTTTTCCCAATCATATTCCGGTTTAACAGGGACCACCACATGCAAGCCCTTTCCCCCTGTGCTTTTTACAAAGGAGGTTAAATGATATTGGGTTAAATAACCGCGGATCTCCCTAGCCGCTGCAACCACCCTCTTCCAAGGCACATCGGGGGCAGGATCTAAATCAATGACAATAATATCAGGTTCTTCAATCTGTTTAATTTGAGATCCCCAGGGATGAATCTCTAAAACACCCATTTGTACCAAGGAAAATAATCCCTCTTTATCATCCAGGTAAATATACTGTTCATCTTCATTTTCAGTTGCGATATCAATAGCATGAAGGGTTTTTGGCGTGGTTTTATTGAAATGACGTTGATAAAAACACTGACCATAACTTGAGGGGCATCGTACTAAGGTTAAGGGTCTATTAGAGATAAAAGGAAGTATATAATCACTTACGGTTTCGTAATAGCTAAGTAAATCACTCTTTGATATTTTATCCTCAGGATAAAGAATCTTGGCTGGATTAGTGAGGTTAAACCCTTTTTTAGCTTTCTTAGTGCTGGTCTTTTCTTGAATGGCTTCCAAAGGTATTTCTTCTTCGAAAATTACTTCACTGGCTTTTTTATCGAGCCTTAATCCTTTAAAACTGGGATGACGCAAATGATTGTCCTTTGTCCATTCAGTGAACTCTACTTCGCAGACTAATTTAGGTTCCACCCATTTTGCTTGAGTGTAACCCGGTGGTTTGGTAGTGAATGGATTGCTTTGGATGGTAAATTTTTGAAGTTGTTTAAAAATGTCGGTGAGTATTTTCTCACTAAAACCTGTGCCTACATTGCCGGCAAACTCTAATTCACCATTCTTATTATAGAATCCTAAAAACAGAGAACCAAAATGGGAGCGCCCGCCTTTAGGAGGACTATAGCCTCCAATAACAAATTCCTGACGTTTTACACATTTAATTTTTAACCAGTTTTTAGAGCGTTTAGACGAATAGGGACTTAGCGTATTTTTTGCCACAATGCCTTCTAAACCCTTTTCACAGGCGTATTCATAAAGCTTCTTACCCTCTTTTATAAGATGATCGCTATAGTGCAAACGATCGGAGGCATTTGAAAGGATCTGTTTTAGAATAGTCTTTCGCTCTACTAATGGAAGTTTTCGTAAATCGTATTGGCCTAAATAAAGAATATCGAAAAGAAAATAGACCAAAGGGATAGATTGTTTAGATTTAAATGAGTTTTGCAGCAATTGAAAACTTGAGCGCCCTTGTTTATCTAAAGCCACCACTTCCCCATCCAGAATGAGATTTTCATAGGGTAAAGTAGCTATGGCTTCCGCAATTCCCCCTAAATCAGAGGTCCACTCTTTATTATTACGAGACTTTAGCACTACTTCATTGCCTTTCTTAAAGGCTAAAATACGGTAGCCATCGAATTTTATTTCATGAAGCCACTGCTCCCCCTCCGGCGGTTTGTCCACTAATGTTGCCAATTCTGGCGGTATAAAATCAGGAAAGAGGTTTTTAGCTAATCCTTTCGGTAAAACAATGGTTGCCTGTTTTGCTTTTATTTTTTTTGGTTTTTTTTTAGAGACTTTCGTTAGGCCCTCGCTGGACCAAAGTTTATCGTAATGAAGTGCTATTTGGTCAATGCTTTTCTGGGATATTACACTTTTATCCAAGTCTTTAGTGATGTCATAATCAGACTCTGCAAATTCATCATCAAATTTAATTAAAAACCAATGGTTTTCGTCTTTAAAACGAATCAAATCCCAACGCCCGTTTAATTTTTCAGCCTGCAATTCAAAACGTAAATGCCCTTTTTCATAAGCTTGATAAGGATTTTCATCTAAAGGTATCCATATGCCTTTATCCCATAACATAACCGTGCCGCCGCCATATTGTCCCTTGGGGATGATTCCTTCGAAGCTGCCATATTCAACCGGATGATCTTCAACATGCATGGCAAGGCGTTTCACTTTAGGATCAAGACAAGGCCCTTTAGGAACAGCCCAGCTTTTTAAAGCTCCTTTCATTTCCAAACGAAAATCATAATGCAAATGAGACGCATCGTGTTTTTGAATAACAAACCGTAAACCTTGTGCCGATGATTTTTCTTTGCCCTCCGGTTCAGGTGTTTCAGAAAACTTTCTTTTCTTATTGTAAAATGATAAACTCATGAAATAAAATGACCTCCTTCAACAAAGTAATAAATGTTATGCCA
>JACCSX010000040.1 GCA_013812775.1 Tatlockia sp.
CCCCCTTTTTTGGCGAAAAGAATTATATAAAATTAATTTAAAATCAGCGAGTTATTCTCTATTTCCCTTCTTTCCTCTTAAAATTGTCCTGTGCAAAGAAAAATTATAAAATCCGCGTCATCCCGAGCGACAGCGAGGGATCTCCTAATGACGAACTGAGGCTAAGTTCTTGAGATCCTTCGCTGCGCTCAGGATGACGAGGGGAAGAAGAATTGTTCTGTAAAAATAATATACATATTATCTAATTAGAGGATTAAGGCTACTTTGACCAACTTAATATTTCTTTAATATTCCCATGGTATATTTATAAACAATAAGTACAATCGAAGAGGTAATCATGCAGAAGAAAGCTGAACTTAACAATGAGTCGCTGCCTTATGAGAACACCGATGAGAACGTCACAACAAATTCGGTCATTAACAAAACTCAGGCTGATTATCTGCTTAAAAAATATAATCACGATTTGGGAAAGGCCTATAATTATATAACCCGTTGGGGGGGTATAAGATGCTCTCCTGCCGATGTGATCTTTATTCCTATTCTTCTCCAGGTACTTAAGGCTATTTCTAATCAAGAAGAAAAAATTATATACAAAGGGTATGATTTAGATGGAATGAGTGGCTTAGAGGCGGAAATCAATAATAAAGCGCCTCATGATGCCTTAAACTATTTGCTTCGATATAATCCTAACTCTGAGTCCAAAGACCATTTTTTAATAATGAGTGAACATTATTTTTCAACTGAGCCTGATCTCAAATACAAAGCTGATTCATTCTATTTTGATATACTCAATCCGGCAGAAATCCATTTGGAATCAGAGATTAAAGTTTACTACTATCATAATAAATACAAATCTGAAGTCGATTTTGAAAGGGATCAGGATGAATCAGATTTTGATTATGATTATGAAGCCTATTCCGATTCGGATCTTGAACCTGATGAAGCAAATGGTTTTCTATCCAGTCTTGATAGTTCATTCTTTTGGCAGGTTGTGAACTTTATTGATGATAATAAACGCATAATTGCAGGTGTTTTATTAGGATGTTTATTGTTGGCTGGACTTGCCGCTTTAACCGTTGGTACCTGTGGGTTTGGCTTATTAGGTGCCTCTGCTGCAGCTGCTGTTGGTGTTATTGGTATAGCGGGTACAACTGCTATTGCAACTGCCGCGGTTGGCGGCGGAGCTGCACTAGCCTCAGCGGCGGGTTTGGCATGGCTAGGATTTTTCCCTGGAACTGAGAAAAAGACCGATGAACAAAATTCCAGCCGAATCCAACCTTCTCAACTTATCTAAATAGTATTCCCCGTTTCATTACGGGGCAGATCCATTTCCAAACCTCTATAAAGACCATAAAGGATTAATCAAAGACTTAATGGTCTAAACTTAATAAATAACAGTCAATTTATGAAACTTAAGCAGGAAGTGAATGGATAAACTTGATGCTAGCGATTGTGTTGTCATCGGCGGCGGACCAGCCGGACTTACGGCTGCCATTTATTTGGCCCGCTTTCGACGCAATATCGTTATTTTCGATACTAACCATAGTCGTGCTTTAAAAATACCCCTTTCACGTAACTATCCTGGGTTTGGCGAAGGCATTTCAGGAAAGGACATTTTAAAAAATTTAAGGCAGCAACTTTCCTTTTATAAGGTTCCTTATATTCGCGAGTCGGTTGACAATCTATTTAAGTTGGACTCAGATAGATTTCGTGTTACATCCAGGAAAGTGACTCTTATTACTAAAAATGTCTTGTTAGCAACAGGTGTCGAGGATGTTGAACCGAATTTACCTAATATCAAGAAGGGTATACAAAAAGAGTTAATCCATCATTGCCCTGTTTGTGATGGTTATGAATTGATAAATAAAAAAATAGTTATTATTGGAAAAGGGAAAGAAGGGCTTAATAAGGCATTATTTATTCGTACTTATACACCCCATATAACTTTAATTAATGTAGAGAAAACTCGCTGGTCTAAGGAGGATTTACAAAAAATTAAAGAAGCATCCGTGCGTATTATTAATAATTCGATCAACGATATTAAAATGGTTAGTGAATCATTAAAACTTTATTTAGATGAAAATGTAATGCTTGAATGTGATTCTCTTTATTGTGCCTTAGGATGCAATAAAAACAATCAACTTGGAGATAAATTAAAAGCCAGGCAAAAAGAAGGCCTCTTTGTTGTCGATAAAGATCAACAAACCTCAATAAGAAATTATAGCCCTGTTCTTCATAGATGCTTTGAACATCCTGCCCAAAAGCTTTTGCAGCTTCAAACGACATGGTTCTTTCGTCATCTCTAGCATATATTTCTTTCCAAGCTGGAAAAATAAAAACAGTTCTCTCATATTGATATAATTTCGATGCCTGATAGGCAGGTGGATAATCCAGATTAAATAAACGAGCATAAGCGATAATATCAGGAATACCCCTGTCGTAAATCACTATTTTATCAAGATCTTGCATTTGTTTATACTGATAAATAGCGCGTGACAATAGCAATTGAGTAAAATATTGGGGATTTTTTTCTGGAACACCCTCGTCTCCAATGCTACGCTGTTCCGCCAATATTTGTCTTGCTGGTTCTTCAATTACAGAAATCCCTTCTGCTTGCAACAATTTTAAAACGGTAGATTTTCCAGACCCCATAGCGCCACTAATAACAAATCGTTTAGTCACTTTCACCTCTTATTTTTTTGAAAGGCCGGCCTGATTTAACTCAATAGATACCCCTGAGTTAGATCTGGATATTATATCTAAAAAACAATCAGTACGAACTCAGGTTATATTAATTACATGGAAAGACTCTGTTGTGGACTGTTTACCGACTCAATAAGCTCTAGCTTTGTTAGTTGAGCTTCTGCAAACATTCCGATCGTTGATTTGGGTTCGTATTCTTTGCAAATGTTGTAGAATCCAATTGCAAATTCAAAATCTCCAATAATTTTATAACATCGTGCGAGATTACAAAATGTGGCCTGGCGTTGTTCTTGCCCGCCAAATATTAGATACAAATAAAAATAGGTAAGGGCTTGCTCATATTTTTTTTCTTTAAAACAAAATTCTCCGTGTTTAAAAGCATAATCTGTCCCAATTGTGACTGTTCTCTGATCGTATTTTAACTTTGACATCATTTCTTGAATCATTGGGGGGTGGTCGCATATAAGCTCCCAATCAGAGAACACTAATCCTGTGTTGAGTTTCACAGTGTAAGCAACGAGCATTGCCATGGTGATAAAACTAATCGGCCATTGCTTTTGCTCAAGCAAAAAATTAAAAATCTCTTTATTGCCTTTGAAGTATGCCTTTCCTAATGCGGTGATAGGAAAGTACTCAACCTTATCAGATCGGGTTATCTTATTTTCTATTTGCAGATTAGGATTGGCCCCTAATTCGAGAAAGCCTACAACAGACTTAAAATCACCACGCTGACAGGCAAAAATCAGTGCGCTAGTCCTGGAATCCAGTTCTTTATCACCTTGTATTGCATTAATATTGCAGCCATGCGCCACCAGTAATTTACTAATCTCGAGATCAGGCAAATGTTTTACATTACAGGTCTCATAACCAATTGGATCATAGTGTTGTTCATATTTAGAAATTACCGAAGCGCCATGCTCTAATAATAGCGCAATGATGTCTTTATTACGTGTTTTTAAGGCGTCATAAAGGAGACTATTTTCATTATTAAAGGTGCATATGGGCGGCTTCTTATTTGCTTCCCGAATTGTTTTGGTTAAGTTACCTGCCAGGTTTTTTTTCATTAATTTCACTTGTTTGACAGTTACATCACCACTGCTAGGGTTAGGATTTGCCCCATACTTTAGGAGCACTCGTACATAATTAACCCTTTCTGTAATGATAGCAAAGTATATAAGTCCTTTATAACCTTCTTTATTTGCTCCATAAAAATTCGGATCTGCTCCATTTTGCAAGAATACCTCGAGAAGATCAGAGCTCTCATGCATACCAAAAATACGCTGTAATACTGTGTAGCTGCCTTTCAACATAGATATACCTTCAGAATTACCGAAGATCATATAATTTGTATACAATATGGATTCTGCGAAATTTTCTATTATAAATTTACAAACATCCAGATTTCCGAGATCAAGAATCTCAATAAAAAATAGATAATCCATATAGAAAATGAACCGTCTCAGCGATTTCATCGCCTCGACATTCCCCTTAACAGCTTCCTCTCTAAATAAGGACTCTAGAGATTTATAATGAGAGTTAATCCGTTCTAAAACCCTGACCATTTCATTTTCTATATAGGGAACATTAACAGGTTGATTCAAAGTCCTGAATTTTGTATTTAATAAGTCTAAGGTATTGAGCGCTTTTTCTACATTCGATAAAGTTTGGTTTTCATTATTTTCAACAATTCTTTTTTCTATTAAGTCTAATTCTTGAAGAAATTCAGCAGATAAGCTGGGACTCTTGTTGATTGGTTTTTTTCTATTTGTATTTTTAACGCTATTATGTTCAACCAGTTTTTTATTGTTAGAATCATTTTTTGTTTTTTTAGTCGAATAAAAACCATGAACATTGTTTGTTTGATGTTGTTCTTCATCCGATCTTGCTTCCGTTGCAATAATATCCTTTAACAAATCTATCCTGGGATCCCTGACACTAAAGCTCCAGAGGTCTTTTTCTTCCATTGCCTTGCTGCAGTTTTCAGCAACTAATTTATATTTAGGAAACTGAGTTTTAATATTTCGACTCAGATTATCCAGCTCATAAAGATAATCATTGGTTTTATCATGAGCTAAAGCGTGTTTGCCATTGATGTGTACGAGAATTGGATCAATCTTATCCTTTGATTCCGCTTCCGCGTGTTTTTTAATAGCCTGCTCTTCTTTAGGTGAGAAAGTAATCAGTTCCCCCAGCTTTTCTCCTTTTGCTTGAGAATAAAGATAGCGACCTCTTTGATCAAAATAAACATGAAGAACAACAGAAACTGTTTCTTCACTCATTGTAGCCAATCCATACCAGGTAAAATGAAAAACGCTTAATCCCTGCTTTTCATTTTTTTTATAATATTGAAAAATTGAAAGGTGAGGTGCTTTATGTGAGAGATAAGATTTTTCATCGATTGTTAAGCTTGTATTTTTCGCTGGCAGTCGAATTGTAGAATATAAAGCATTCTGATTTTTGTGAAATTTTACCTCAGAATACCAATCCTTGCGATTCTCGGATAAATCCTTAATAGCAAAATAAGCGGGATTAAGTCGCATTTTAACTTCGGTTTTTGTTTGCATAGTACCTGAGTGCTAAATAAAAGATCGCATTCTATCACAAATTCGACAAATTGAAAATAATTTGTTCATTTATTTTTCTTATTTACCAGAGATTCTTCGCTGTTTCCAAGACAAAGAAAGTGGTGTAACATCAATTATAACAATCAAAAAATAGAAAAATCATGCGCTTAGATTTTCGATTTGCAACGTTGACAACAGCCATTATATTATCGGGCTGCTCCCATAAAGGTACTAATCCTATCGATCCCTATGAACCGATGAACCGTAAAGTTCACAGATTTAATATGGCTCTTGACTCGATAGCCTTAAAACCGGCAGCAAAAGTTTACAAAAGGGTATTACCTTCAAAAATTCGGATGGGTATCAATAATGTTTTCAACAATGTCTTAATGTTACCAACTGCCGCGAATGATGTTTTTCAAGGTGATTGGCGTTTTGCAATTAAAGACAGTTGGCGTTTTCTTATCAATTCCACCTTTGGTGTCGCAGGTATTTTCGATGTAGCCGATAAAGCGTTCAGCCTGCCGCCGCATTACAATGATCTAGGATTAACCTTTGCCAAATGGGGCGATAAAAAATCTCCCTATATTGTGATTCCCTTCCTAGGGCCAAGTACTATTCGTGATGGGATGTCTATTCCCTTTGACTATATGTTAACTCCCTATCCTTATCTGCCTGGCGCTGCAGCACTCACTGCACTTGCAGCGGTAAGGTATGTTGATCTGCGTTCGCAATTGCTGGAATCGGAGCGCTATCTGGATGAAGCACTGGATAAGTATTCCTTTATCCGCGATGCCTATCTCCAACACCGAAATTTCCTGATTAATGGTGAACAACAAGAGAATGTAAATGACTCCCTCTATGTTGATGAAGGCAGTGTTAGTGATTATATCGATGAGGAACCTGCTAAACTTGGTAAACCAAAAAAACCAGCATAGGGCCCTATGTTAAATATTGTCTTACATCAGCCAGAAATTCCACCCAATACCGGCAATATTATTCGCCTCTGCGCCAACAGTGGCGCACAACTCCATCTTATACATCCCTTGGGTTTTGAGCTGGACGATAAGCGGATGCGCCGGGCCGGTCTCGATTATCATGAATGGGCAGAGATAATTCACTATGAGAATGAGCAAGAATTCATTAAAAACAACCTAAATAGACGCATTTTTGCCTGTTCGACCAAGGGTAATAAAAGCTATAGTGATATTCATTATCAAAGGGATGACATGTTCCTTTTTGGCGCAGAGACACGTGGATTACCAGCAGAATTAAGAGAGCGCTATACAGC
Organism: Tatlockia sp.; assembly: GCA_013812775.1. Lineage (GTDB taxonomy): Bacteria > Pseudomonadota > Gammaproteobacteria > Legionellales > Legionellaceae > Tatlockia. The sequence continues at coordinate 6,559 of JACCSX010000040.1, forward strand.
AATTCGCATCCCCATGTGCCCAAATAATCGCAGCCTGAATCTATCCAATTCTGTAGCAATTATTCTTTTTGAAGCCTGGCGGCAGCTTGATTTTGCAGGAGCAGGAGCTTAGGCAAACACTACTTCAACTCATGAATTCCTGGAGGCAGCGTAGGGTAATCCGGGATCACAGCTGCCTACCTTCCGTGGCTTGTTCCTGAGAGATCCACACAAAAATAAAACGCCTACCTACCGCGCTTGATGCGCGGTATCCAGACAACGTAAAGAAGAGATCGAAGTTGACGGTTCGAGACGTCGCTCTCGCTCCTCCTCACCGCGAACGGGCCTATTCTTTTGAACCCGACACCAGAGCGCTTTTGAACCCGACATCCAGAGCGCAGCGAAAGATCTCAATTAGCAGATCCCGGATTGCGCTACATCCAGGCTACCTTTAAATAACCCTTCGCGGAGAGACTCAAAGGTTCAGGATCTATTTCGATCCTTAGAGCGAATATCAGCCAGGACGCGCATGTAATCGCCAGCTATATCCAAGCCAGTTTCAGCCGTTATTTCTCGAACGCAGGTTGGACTTGTTACGTTGATTTCGGTCAAATAATCGCCGATAACATCAATGCCAACAAAATACAAACCCATTGCTTTAAGAGAAGGAGCCAGTTGTTGACAAAGCCAGCGATCTCTCTCTGTAATTGGAACAACTTCGCCGCGCGCACCTGCAGCCAGATTCCCACGAAGTTCACCCTTTGCCGGAATGCGGGCTAGAGCATAAGGAACTGGCTCACCATTGATTAATAAAATGCGCTTATCGCCGCATTTAGTAATTTCCGGGATAAAAAGCTGGGCCATTATACTAACACTTTGGCCTTGGGTAAGGACTTCCAAAATAACTGATAAATTTCGACCATCCTTGTCCACCTGAAAAATAGAACTTCCTCCCATACCTTCCAAGGGTTTAAAAATGACATTCTGATGTTCCTGCCAAAAAGCTCGCAAGCGTTTTATATCACGACTTACCAGAGTCTTTGGGCAACATTGCGGAAAATTCAAAGTGAAAAATTTTTCATTTGCAGCGCGAAGACTCTGTGGTTTATTGGCCACAAGAACGCCTTCCTTCTCAGCAAGATCCAAGGCATAGGTGGCGTAAATATATTCCATATCGAAGGGTGGATCTTTACGCATCAAAATAATGTCAAACTCATTGAGCGCTTTCTCACCCAAGGAGTTAACCTCAGCCCAATTTGGGCCCGCTTCATCACCTATCACTTTGATTGAAGAGACCTGTGCAAAAGCACGTCCTTGCTGGCAATACAAATCATCCTGAGTGAAATAGGCACAACTCCACCCTAGGGTCTGTGCGGCTTTTATCATTGCAACTGTTGAGTCTTTATATGCTTTTAAGCGATGGACAGGATCCATCAGTACCGCTATTTTCATCAATCCCCTCCAATCGCTTCGATTTCTCTTGCGGCTGCAAGGGCTGCAAGGCGCGCTATGACACCATAGGTATAAAAACGATTAGGACAATCAACAACCGCCAGATCATTCCCCGGCATGTTACAGGCTTGGGCGAAAGCAAGCGGTTCAAAATGCATGCCTGGGGCGTTGAGGTTTTCATCCTTGCCACGGCCTTGATGGACTCGATAAAATCCACCCACAACAAATTGTCCAATCATATAAACCACCGGTTCTGCTACTTCGCCTTCAGGCATGGTTTCATAGGTATAAACGCCCTCCTGGATAATCACTCTATCAACCTTACGTCCACCTTTACTCGCTGCCATTTTTGTACGCTGTTTACGATTTAGCTGGCGTAACTGATCACCAGACTGCACCATCATGACACTCATACCATAGGTTCCATTATCTGCTTTGATAACAACAAAAGGCTCGTCCTTAATGTCATAGGTTTTATATTTTTCCCTGATTTTAAGCAACAAGTCATCGGCTTGCGCAGCCAAAATATCAACACCCTCCTGAGCCATAAAATCAATACCAGTTGAGGCCTTAAAATAGGGGTTTATCAACCAGGGATCCATATCAACCAATTGTGCAAATTCTCTAGCAACCTCATCAAAAAATGAAAAATGATTGGATTTTAGTCTTGAGGCCCATCCTAGTTTGGGTGTTGGCACGATTAATTGCTGTAAACCTTGTAAAATTGCAGGCACACCGTTAGATAAGTCATTATTTAACAATAATATACAGGGATCAAAATCAACCAGGCCAACTCTATCGCCTTTTCGCAGAAGAGGCTCTATCACTAAGCTTTGGTTAGCATCGATGGTTACCTCTATAGATGAAACCAGTTCAGGATCCAAAGATCCTATTCGCACAACAAAGCCGCCTTTGCTAAAAATATCCCTTAAAACTGCTAAACTATGTAAATAAAAGCGGTTGCGTGTATGACTTTCAGGCAAAATCAAAATCTGTTTGCAGGTTGGAAGATAATCCTTTAATGCAGATTGAGCCGCTTGGATACATAAAGGCATAAAATCTGGATTGAGATTATTAAAACCGGCAGGAAATAAATTAGTATCAACCGGCGCTAATTTATATCCTGCATGCCTTAAGTCAACAGACGAGTTAATTGGCGGCGGGGTTTCCTGCCACTTTTCTCTGAACCAGGTCTCTATGTTAACCACTTGATTTAAAATGATTTTTTCAATGTGGTGCAAAGGGCCACTATGAGCCGTGGTCAAATGAGGGACAGGTACATCTTCAACTTGCATTTTCTCTCCTGCAAAAAGGTATCAAAGGATGTTAACTCAGGTTAAGTACATAAGGAACAGTCTAAAAAATCCCTTGTTCTTATAGACTTGACAAGATCTATTGTATAATCCAGTGATTTGAGAAACTGTTATGAATAATTCCAGGGCTTTACTCGCTTTAACTACTCTCATTCTGCTTGGTTTCATCTGGGGCTCAGGTTATACCTTGGCAAAATATGCCATGACTAATGGCGTACCTCCCTTAGGCTATGCCTTTTGGCAAGCCTTAGGGCCTGCCATTCTATTGTCCCTTAGCTGCCTGGTCACTAAAACAAATACTTTATTGCAGCCAACTTTTTGGCCTTATTTTTTGATCTGCGGTTTAATTGGCATTGCGATTCCCAATACTAATATCTATTTTATCGCAGCTCATGTACCTGCCGGTTTATTAGCTGTATTAGTGAATACCGTCCCTCTTATGGTATATCCCATGGCCTTGATTGCCGGTCAGGAATCCTTCGATGCCTGGCGTACTTTTGCCTTGTTATTGGGATTGGTTGGAATTTTTCTTATCATCACTCCCACTGCAGATAATCTCTTATCGGGCTGGACTCTACTGGCGCTAATAAGTCCTTTATGCTTTTCCTTATGCTCACTTTATATCGCCATAAAACAACCGCCGACCTTAAATGCGCTACAAGCAGCTAGCGGCATGTTAATTGCGGCATCACTACTCCTTTCGCCTCTAGTCCTGCAGCAACAAGCTTTTTATCCGCTAACTGCCCCCTTTACTCTAGCTAAACAGGTGGTGATTTTAGAAATTGTGCTTTCGAGCATCGGTTACTTACTTTTCTTTCAATTAATTCGTTTGGCAGGACCTGTTTTTTATAGTTTGACAGGTGGGATGGTTGCTTTAACTGGCTTGTTCTGGGGATTTATTGTCTTTGATGAAAAACCTAAATCCATGCAAAGTTTAGCTATCATCTTCGTAATCAGCGCCTTGTTTCTGTTATCATGGCGCCAGGCTAAACAAAAGCGAATTCCTCTTGAAACTAGAGAAAAAACACAGGGAGTATCAAAATGCTAACCGAGTTTATGCAACAATATGACCTTCAAATTCAGACGCTGCGTTATTTAATCCTCTTAATTAATGTTATCTTGCATGTCCTATTCGCTGGCGCCGTTGCCCGTGATGCAGGGAACCTTTATCAATTAGGACAACGCCCTGCTTTGGTATCCGGCAGCACCTGGGCTTTCGCTACCTTACTAGGCGGCATTGTTACTGCGGCTATTTATTGGTTTATTCACCATTCAACCCTGACAAGGCCCGCTTTGAGAGAGAAATCCTATGAACGAACCTAATATAGAACGAATAGATGTCCATGAATTAAAGAAACGACGTGATGCTGATTCCAGCCTTTGCCTTATTGACGTCAGAGAAGCGCATGAATGGCAAGCTTCGCGGATTCCTGGTGCTATTCATATTCCCAAAGATGAAATATCTGCAACAATTTCAACAATAATTCCTGAGAAAACCAAGCCGATTTATTTACATTGCAAAGGTGGTGTGCGTTCACTTTATGCAGCCTCCTGCTTAATGAATCTGGGATATAAAGAAGTCTATTCAATAGATGGCGGTATTGCTGAATGGGCCAGGGCGGGCTATCCGATTGAATAGCCCAAGCCAAAAATGTTAACACCCTGTGTACACTGGGTGTGTTGCATTATCTTGAGCAATATCTTCATGTATTATTGTGGTCTCTAACAAATCAGATTCATTAAGTCCTGTCTTTTCTTCCTTTGCGATGAAACCGTAAAAACTTCGTCCTATAGAATAAATAATACCACCAGGGCCTCCTGTGAAGGCTTGTTCTGGTTCATCGATCCTTATTGCTTCTTCCTGCCTGGATTTTTCAGCAACTTCCTTATTTTGTTTTAGCTGATCACTATTTCGGTCCAGTATTTTTAATTCAGATTCATAAAGTTCTGTTATAGCGGTTTTCAAATAAGCGATTATATCCAGCTGCGCAATATCAGCATAAGGATGGTCTATTATTAATCCTTTGGCTGAATCGCCATCAACGTAAATCTGCGACTCAATAAAACCTTTGGCAGTAGTAAGTAGCTCAATAATATCTTCGGGTTCCAGTTTATTTTTTTCAGAATAACCTATACTTTTTAATAATGAGCGGAAATAAGTACTCCCCTTGCCTAAATTTCCATTCCTGGTTGCAGAATTTTCATCGAGGGCTTGATAAATATTTTCAGCGGAAGTTGCTTTCAAAATCCCTGGACTATAAGTTCTGCCTATTACGCACATTACAAGTACCATCAAACTAGTCAACGTTTTCGCTTTATCCTTTTCATTCGACATCAAATCAAAGGACATCAGCTCTACCGATTTTTCAATAAACTGAACTTGATGGCGTCGGGGTTGTTCTAATTCGTCTGTAACCTCTTTATGATGTTCCCCACTTAATATGCCTTTTGCCTGATTAAATCCATCCTGATTCTGTATATATCCATCTTCTTTAACAGTCCCATTAATTATCTCTTCAAAGGGCCTTATTTTAAATTTTGATCCCATTTACCTCTCCTTAGATTCCCTCAAATAGGTTGTAGTGTAAAATCCCAAGCCAGTGTAAACCAATTTAATCTGTACGTCATGACTTTATTAGGCGTAATTTTAGAAGAATAACCACTTGATTATACTGATAAAACAATAGAAATTTGACTTAAAAAAAGGCACATGTTAGATTTGCATGTCGTCTAATTCAATCGTTGAGAAAGCCTCATGAAAAAAGCGTTGGGCCTGATATTCTTTATCTGTACCAGCCTGCTCTTTGCCAGTGCAAAACCACCTAAATTGATAGTTCAGATTGTAATCGACCAACTGCGCGGCGATTTAATAAATCTTCATCATCAGAAATTTGGCAGCGATGGATTTAACTATTTACTTGCCCATGGGATTGACTATCACAATGCTCACCATCCGCAAGCTAATACCGTAACCTGCGTCGGCCATGCCAACATTGCTACCGGTTCCTATCCCGCTTTACATGGTATGGTTGGAAATGGCTGGTATGATAGAACAACAGGACTAGCAACAACCTGCGTTAAGGATCCCAAAAGCACTATTCTCCCCACTTCGCGTTCACAAAAAATATTGACAGGAAGTTCGCCTCACTATCTGGCTGCATCAACACTTAGCGATGAAATAATATTGGCGCAAAAGGGTCGTGCTTTTTCTGTTTCTTTTAAAGCTCGCGCTGCCATTACTTTGGCAGGTCATGCTGGCAAAGCCTTCTGGTTTGATAAACGAAATGGCGGCTTTGTAACATCTAACTATTATTATTCAGCCTATCCGCAATGGGTTAATGATTGGAACAAGCACTATGATCCAAAAAATTTGATCTGGACCTTGGGTCACGAACTAAGAAATTATAATTTTGCAAAAGCACCGCGATTTATCAATCGATTTCCAGGTTTTGAGGAAAATTTCCCGCATCAAACTGGAGAAGCAAATACAAAAAATTATTATAAATTTTTATCAATGACCCCTTTTGCCGATGAATTGACTGCAGATTTTGCAATTAATTTGCTGGAAAATGAAAAGCTGGGTAAAAATACCGATAAAACTGACTATCTAGCTCTAAGTTTTTCAGCTGTTGATGCCATCGGTCATCAATTTGGGCCTAATAGTCTGGAGTCTGAAGATAACTTAAGGCGCTTGGATAAAACTCTGGCCAAGCTTTTAGCAGCCATTGATAAACAAGTAGGCTTGGAAAATACGCTAATCGTATTAACAGCGGACCATGGTGTTTCTGACTCTCCCGCTTATTTGACCGCTCATAGCATTGCACAAAATCAGGCCGGTAATTTCTCTCAATTGCGTACAGTTGTCGTTGACGCTTTGGCTAAACAATATCAATTACCGGCTAACAGCCTGGAAGCGATATCCGCACCTTTTATTTATCTCAATCATCAACTGCTCAATGAACATCGATTAACTTCAAAGGAAGTCAGTTCCTATCTAGCAGAAATCTTAACTAAACAACCGGGCATCTATAAAGTTTATGGAATGCCTTTAGCAGATTCTAAACTCGATTGGTTAAGTCTAGCCGTGAATAAAATGGCTTTCCCGGAGCGTTCTGGCGATCTTTATATAGTTCCTCTTCCTTATGAAGCCTTGAACAATAAAAATAAACAACGGGTTGCGCATGGTACGCCCTGGAACTATGACAGTTATGTGCCTTTATTATTCGTAAATCCGGCCTTTAAATCACAACGTATTTTTAAATCCGTTAGCATAACGGAAATAGCACCAACCTTAGCTGCGATACTAATGGTAAAATCGCCCTCAGCTGCAAGAGACCAACCACTTGAGGAAGTACTTAAGCAATTTGAAACGCAAAATTAAGCAGCTTTTAATCTAAGCCTGCTTGCGTTAAAACGCCATTCTAAGGATAATTCGTTTTTCGCTGTTATTAAGTTAGGTAATGTATGGGACAGTTAGGGCAGTTTATAATAAATCATTGGGTACTTTGGTCAATTTTAGTCATAGTGTTAATACTTATTTACATTAATGAATTACTTACACAGAAAAAACAAGCCAAAGAACTGTCACCTCAAGCAGCAGTTAATTTAATTAATCACGAAAATGCAACCGTTATCGACCTGCGTGATGCCGATACCTTCACCAAAGGCCATATTATCGATGCAATACGTGTTTCTGCTGAGGATTTTAATCAGCAACGCATGGCTAAATATAAAGAAAAGCCAATTATTCTTGTGTGTGCCAAAGGTTTGCAAACAGGCCAGTTAGCCACGAAATTGAAACAACAAGGTTTTACACAAGCCATGGTTTTAGCAGGTGGAATGGCAGCCTGGCAGGCCGCTGATTTACCCACGATAAAAGGTAAATAAATGGCTAAGGTTATCTTATATAGTACGACTTACTGTCCTTATTGCACACGTGCCCGGCAATTGCTGGAAAATAAGGGAATAGAATATACTGAAATCAAAATTGATGAAAAACCGGATAAACGTCAAGAAATGATTACTAAAAGCGGCAGAACCTCAGTCCCTCAAATATTCATAAATGGCCAACATATTGGTGGCTGTGATGATATGTATGCTCTTGAACATCAGGGGCAATTGGATAAACTTTTACAAAAATAGGATAAACCATGTCAGAACTAGAAAATGTCCCACCAAAAGAAAATGACTCAGAAGCGCAATTTATGGTTCAGCGTATTTATGTCAAAGATTCTTCTTTTGAAACTCCGAATACCCCTGCCGTTTTCCAACAACAATGGGAACCTGAATTATCCCTAGACTTAAATACTCAAAATGTCGAGCTGGAAAAAGGCGTTTATGAAGTAATTCTGACAGTAACAGCTACAGTCAAAAACGAAAATACTGTGGCATTTTTAGCAGAAGTCAAACAGGCTGGTATTTTTACAATACAAGGCGCTCCTGGCGATCAACTTGAGCACTTATTAGGTAGTTTCTGCCCCAGTATTCTATTCCCTTATGCTCGTGAAACAATTACATCGCATGTAATTCATGGCTCTTTTCCACAGTTAGTTCTGGCACCAATTAATTTTGATGCTCTTTACTTCCAACAGCTTGAAGAAAAACAAAAAGCTAAACAGGATGAGATTGAAACTTCACACTAAACCATGAAAAAACCAACGATTGCCATACTAGGTGCAGGCTCCTGGGGTACCGCTGTAGCTATCCACCTTGCAAAGTGTGGTAATCGCGTTTTGCTGTGGGGGCATAATTCTCAGCATGTCCAGGACATGATCAAAGAGCGCATCAATCAGCGCTATTTGCCTGAAGTCATTTTTCCAGACTTGCTTAGACCCCTAGTAGAGCTAAAAGACTGCCTGCAAGAAGCTGATGACGTTATTGTTGCAGTCCCTTCGCATGCCTTTTCCAACCTCTTAATTCAACTTAGCAAGCCTCAGAAAGGCTTAGCCTGGCTAACCAAAGGAGTAGATCCTCTTAGCCACAAATTACTTAGTCAGGTTGTAGCTGAACATTGGGGAGAAAATTTTCCCATTGCCGTTATATCCGGTCCTTCCTTTGCAGGAGAAGTAGCAAATTTTTTGCCAACTGCACTTACCTTGGCAAGCAATAATTTAATTTATCAGAAATCCATACAAACTCTGCTGCATCGTAGCAATCTTCGTGTTTATTTGAGTAATGACGTAATTGGCGTGCAATTGTGTGGAGCTGTAAAAAACGTATTAGCCATTGCTTGCGGAATCAGTGATGGCTTAGGCTTTGGAGCAAACGCCAAAGCTGCGCTGATCACTCGTGGTTTGGCTGAAATGACTCGCTTAGGCATAAAAATGGGCGCTCGAGAAGAAACCTTTATGGGCTTGGCCGGTGTTGGGGATTTGGTTCTTACTTGCACCGATAATCAATCTCGTAATCGCCGTTTTGGCTTACAGTTGGGGAATGGGGTTAATATTGGTGAAGCAGAAAAACAAATTGGACAGGTCGTTGAGGGTAAATATAACGCCGCCCAAATTTGTGCACTGGCTGAACAGTTCCAAGTGGAGATGCCTATCTGTACACAGGTTAAAGCACTCTTGCAAGGGCAAGTCTCCCCCCAAGAAGCAACAAAAAATCTTATGAATCGTTCTCCACGGGATGAATAGGAGGGGATGCAGGGTCAGAGTAATGATGGGAAATTTACTCCCCACATCCCCAAGGTGCCCCACATCCGCGATCAAATTGCTGTAAACCCGGGTTTTTTTCAGTTTTCAAGAGCCTGGGAGGCCCCTTGGATGTACATAAACC
>JACCSX010000049.1 GCA_013812775.1 Tatlockia sp.
GTTGAGCGGTTTTATTAAATTCTGCCAAAATAAGCATTTTTTCTCGGCAAAAGGTTAAATCAACCTGGGATAATTCTTGCTTTGGATTATCTAAAAGTTTATCCAAAAAATTAAAAAATCGAGATAATAGCGTTGATACGAGATAGTCAGGCATTATTTCTGCCAAACAATCCATGCTAAACCAGAGTGCATCATCAACCTGCTTATATTTGATGCTTAGATTGGAATGGGCGATTTGAGGGTAGCCTTTGCTCACTATTGTTTTGTCACGAATCACTAAATTGGCAGGTTTTGCAAAATTCGAACTTGCAAAACTAGAGAGTGGACCAAGATCAAAACAACTACTTAATTCAACTTTTGAAAGGCGTTTATAAAAAGAAGATGCTTTGCAAAATTCCTTGATTATTGTGCTGTAAGAATCCCCAGAGTTAAGGCTTAAAGGAAATACAAGGGTATTAATAAAGCAACCAGGGATAAATTTGTCGTGACGAATATTGACAGGATAATTAATAAGCGTCGATGTTGTATTAGAGAGCTTTATAATATATACGCTCCAGGTTATCAACAATAAGTTAAATAGACTAAGATCATTCTTCTTACTCGCTGTAACTAATTTAAGCATAATGGCTGTGGGTAATTCTTGCGTAAAATATAAGACCTCTGCATTAGATGTATTGTTACTAAAAAATTCCATGCTGTTAGCAATGTCATGCACTTTGTCCAAGTATTCAGCTAGTTCTGGAAGATCTTTTTTATCTCGAAGCGGTGGCTCATCTTCAATACATTCTAAATAAGATTCAACACTTTCATGGTCAACGGTGTGTCCATTCATTAACCAATTTAAATCGTTAATAAATTGGTCTAAACTAGTTCCATCCATCAAAATGTGGTGAATATTAAAAAACGCTATATAAGTATTTGACTCACTTATCTTAATAATTGTAAGCCGAACAGCAGATTCGTTCCTCAAATCGTGTTGCTGGTTAATCAGTGTTTTTTCAAGCTTCTCAAGCTCATCTGGCGATGAAGTCACGTGATTAATGACGGCCGTTAGCTCATTATGGATCCGGGCCACTACCTTATCACGAACTAAAGCAAAGGTTTGTCTTAAGTAGGGCTTGGATTGAACAAGTTCTTGAAGCTTTGCAATTAGTAATGTGGCGTGATTTTCACTTTCTAGCGCGTATGAAAAGCATAGATTATATTGGTTATAATTCTTATTTGTATCAACTTGTAATTGATGGGCTAAATAAAAAGGCAGTAAGCTGTTATGGGCAGTATATTTTATCATCATTTACCTTTATTCTGAAAATTATCTACTATGTTTAAATTATTTAAATTAATCGCCCTTCTAACCGATTAAATATAAATGAGTTTTTTTACATCAAAGACTTCTTCAAATTTTCTATGATTATAGTTTAATTATCTTTCAGAAGTAATATTAGATTAGCATTGGTTGCGGTCTTTATTCAGAGTGCTTAAAAATTCCATATATTAATGACACAATGTTTGACCTCAAAGTGGGGTGTAAGCAACTTTAAGCCTCACCTTTTTAAGGATTCTTACAGTTGCAGGTTGTTACCAGGCCCCATCGGTGCTGCAAGACAAATCATTCCATTTTTCGATTTCAGATTGCGTATAATAATTTGCGTTCATAGCCCATTCGATAGCATCTGATCCAGCTAGAAAAGATACGGGGGGGTTTTCAATGGATGATAAATAAATAAGAACCTTTGCTAATTTTTTAGGGTCACCAAGTTGGTTGTGATTTCGATTATTAATAAAATCGAGGTACTTGTTCATAACCTCATCGTAGTCACTTATTGAACGATTTGACGACTTGAACGAGCTTATATCCAGGAAGTCAGTTCTGAAAAAACCTGGAGAAATACAGGTAACATAGACGCCAAAAGGGGCTAGTTCCTCTGCAATAGACTGTGAAAACCCCTCAACAGCAAATTTAGATGAATTATAGGCCGATCCGCCGAAATTACCCTTTAAACCTGCAATGGAGGAAATATTGAAAATCCGACCACTGCGTTGCTCTCGCATGTAAGGAAGGATCGCTCTAGTCAGGTTCATGAGACCAAAAACATTAGTATTAAACTCAGCATGAATTTCCTCTGACGTGATTTCCTCAAATACGCCAAGATGCCCATATCCAGCGTTATTGACAAGCACGTCGATGGAACCAAAGTGGTTAACTGCCGCTTTAACTGCTCGATTAATTTGACTGTTATCCGTCACATCAAGCTCAACGCTAAGCAATCTATCAGCTAAGCCTAAGGATTTTATTTTTTTTGGATCGCGAGCGGTAGCAACAACATTATCACCGGCATGTAGCACTGAATTGACCAATTCCTCTCCGATTCCGCGAGAGGCTCCCGTTATAAACCATGTCCTTCTCATCTGTCCTGTGATCCTCATTTATAAATAATCAGGCTTTCAATAGCTTTATTTCAATTAGCCTAAGAAAAACTATCTATTGAAATGTTTTGAAGACGATAGCGCTCCTTTTTAGCTTATTTAGCCAATGATTAGTTTATCATTAAAGGCCTCACTTAATAAACGGTTAGGGAAATTTTGCATCAACTTTATTATTAAACACAATGCACCAATTACATTTGGCAGAAAAATGATAAGAGAAAGAGTTCAGAATAATGTAAAAACTGTAGGAAGTTCTTTTTTGTAGTGTTTTAATTATTTAATGAAAAAACTAAAGATATTAAATTTAAAGGAAAATAAGTGAATCAAAGCATTTATGGGGAGATATCTAACGTTGTAGGCATTATCGGAGTAATTTTCATTCTAGCTGCCTTTTTTTTCTCTCAATTAAAGCATGTTTCCGTTGATTCTGTACCCTATTTACTAAGCAATTTAATAGGTTCTATATTGATTACCTACTCATTATACTTCCACTGGAATTTAGCATCTTTCTTAATTGAACTTGCCTGGTGCAGTATCAGCATCATGGGCTTGGTTCGGATTTATCGCAGAATAAAAAATTCGACTCAGAAAAAAACTGGGCCGGTTTAACAGACCCAGTAAAAAAACTTAAATACAGGATTAGGAAGAAGTATCGTCGTCATCATTAGAGTCACCGGTAGGAGCAGTAGTACCTGTGCTTCCTATCGAACCGGTTGAGGCAGAGCCGCCTGAAGTTCCTGGGCTAACTATGGTTCCGGTACTTCCGCTGCCTGTTCCGCTTTGATCACTTGTTTGCGGTTGAGCTTGCTGAGAGCCGCTAGAATTACCTTGGCTTGCATCAGCTTGCGCTAGCATAGATACAGAAGCACCAACCAGCATTGTTAATAAAATTATTACTTTCTTCATTATTAAATCTCTCCTTCGATTAGTCATAAAGCAGATCCTCTCGTAATTCAAATTGCGACCTGATGTAATTTTATACGGTTAACCGCCCTTTTTTACAGACTGAGTTAAATCACAATTTGGATTACGAGAGTTACCTGACAATATAGCTCGAAAAATATCTTATTAACACTAAATTCTAACGTTTTCAGTCCCTTAACCCCAGCTCACTGAGCGCAGCGAGGTAATTTTTCTCATCTGGCGCATGCTTATTGCGCTGCGCCTGCCATAAACATTCGGCAAAACAATCCATCATCAAATGCTCAACCAGCAAAGGGTCAGTATATTTTTGTAAAAGGGTTTTATAGATTGCTAAAACACCAACTGGTCTGTCCGTACTTAGCTGATCACGAATTGCTAAATGCAGACCCATATGTAAAAAAGGGTTAGTTTGTCCTAACTCAGGATAGTAAGTGTGATCCCTAGGCCCGGCAGGGTTTTCAAGCAAGGCATGATATTCTGGATGATCTTTAATCACAGCCACAAGTTGTTGCTCTAGGGGTTGCATGGCTTGTTTTTGCCTGAATTTTTGCCAACTTGCGAAAAACATTTGCCTGGTATCTTGAACTTTATCACCGTAAAACATAAGAATCCGTATAAATTTAATACTGCAGTCTAACGTCTCAGCGACTTATAATAAAGCAAAAATTAATAATTCTAAGGCAGGATACCATATAAACGTTGACATTCCTGCACAAGTCTGCGATATTCCATCCCGCGAGGTTGGACTTGCTATGTGTCATTCCACTGGGTCAATTGGCGACACACCGATTGACCCTTTCTATTTTCTCTTCAACAAAACTTCTTTAAAAGTCCTGATGCAATTTCATTGGGTATCTCTGCTAAATCAGTTAATATATGCAATCTGCGTATGTCTAAGAATCACTCAATGACCGATAGAGAAAAAACTACAGATTTTGGCTTTGACTCAGTAGCCTGGGACGAAAAAGAAAAAAAAGTCGGAGCCATCTTTGAATCAGTCGCTAAAAATTACGATCTAATGAATGATCTAATGTCTTTAGGAATCCATCATCTATGGAAACGCTTTACCGTTGAATTAAGTCAGGTACGATCTGGACAAAGCGTTCTGGATTTGGCGGGAGGCAGTGGTGATTTGACTCGGTTATTGAGTAAAAAAGTGGGGGCTAAAGGAATAGTTATTCTGGCAGATATTAATGCCTCTATGTTGGCTGTCGGCCGTAACCGTTTGCTTGATCAGGGCTTATTTAGCAATATTGATTTCATCCAGGCTAACGCCCAAACACTGCCTTTTGCAGACAATAGTTTTCATTGCATAACTATTGGTTTTGGCCTGCGAAATGTTACTGATAAAGACGAGGCACTACGCTCCATGTACCGTGTTTGTAAGCCCGGAGGAAAACTGATGGTGCTGGAATTTTCCACACCAACTCTTCCTGGTTTAAAACCCGTTTACGATTGGTATTCCTTTAATATCTTACCGAAAATTGGTCAACTATTTGCCAAGGATGCAAGCTCTTATCAATACCTTGCAGAATCTATCCGCATGCACCCCTCGCAGGAGGGTTTAAAACAAATGATAGAGAAGGCTGGGTTTGAAGATTGCCATTATCATAATTTAAGCGGCGGCATTGTAGCTTTGCACATCGCCTATAAATATTGAGACAAATATGATAAAAAAATACACACTAAAAGCGCTACAAAAAGCAATTAATCATGCAATGGCGCTGGATGAATCAATGCCAGGCAAAATTTCTACCTTGCACGGCAAGGTCCTGGAAGTGATTGTGGCACCGCTTGCTGTGAACTTTTACATTCGATTCGAGCAGCAACAGCTACAATTGCTTGATGACTATAATAATCAACCAGATACCATAATCCATTCCAGCCCACTTGGTTTAATTCGTTTAAGTTTTTTACCAGCCTCCAAGGCGCGGTCTCTGTTTAATGATAAAATTAGGTTATCAGGTGATATTGAATTGGGTCTCGAAGTCAAAAAATTATTTGATGAGCTGGATATTGATTGGGAAGGACATTTAGCCCATTTTACTGGCGATGTCGTGGCACATCAGCTCGGTTCTGTTTTTCGTCAGGGTCTGGCTTTCAAAAAACAGCTAAGTGCATCGATGCGCTCTAACCTCAGTGACTATTTACATGAGGAAATCCGCTGTTTTCCTCCACGGGAAGAAATAGATGATTTCTTTTCTGATATAGATATCTTGTCACTGGATGTTGAACGCCTGGAAGCACAGGTTAATCATTTAATGGCTCATTATGAAATCGATTAAACAGCTCTTGCGACTACTTCATATTAATACCATTTTGGCCCGCAATGGCTTGGATCAGTTTATAGTTTCTATCCGTCTTTTCTCTCCTTTTCGTTTTATTGTTTATTTGAATCCTTGGAATTGGATGCGCAAAGAAAAACTGACACGGGGTGAAGCGCTGCGTAAAACACTCGAAGAACTGGGTCCTATTTTTATTAAATTTGGCCAGGCCTTATCAACGCGCCCCGATATTTTACCCATCGATATTGCGCAGGAACTATGTAAATTACAGGATAACGTACCTCCATTTGCCAGTGATAAAGCCTTAGCTATTATAGAGGCCGCATTTGGCCGTTCAGCTTATGAAGTTTTCGCTAAATTCGACCCTGTTCCACTTGCCTCTGCCTCAATGGCTCAGGTTCATGCCGCAACTTTAACCAGTGGTGAGGAAGTTGTAGTTAAAATATTGCGTCCCAATATGCTGAAAACCATAAAGAATGATTTAAGTATAATGTACACCATTGCAAAACTAGCTGACCGCTATTGGCCTGTTTCCAAGCGTTTGAAGCCGAAAGAAATAGTACGGGAATTTGAACATAATCTTATTGATGAGCTTGACTTACAACGGGAAGCCGCAAATGCGGCCCAGTTAAGGCGCAATTTCAATAACTCCCCTTTACTTTATGTCCCGGAAATTTATTGGGATTACACCCATGAGAACGTGTTAGTGATGGAACGGATCCACGGCATTCCAATTGCAGACATAGATTCCTTGAATAGACAGGGTATCAATATAAAAAAACTAGCTGAACGCGGCGTCGAAATCTTTTTTACTCAGGTATTCAGAGATTGTTTTTTCCATGCTGACATGCACCCCGGAAACATTTTTGTATCACCTCTAAATCCACAAGACCCGCAATATATTTGCATTGATTTCGGTATTATCGGCACCTTAAATGACAGTGACAAACGTTATTTGGCTGAGAATTTATATGCTTTTTTTAATCGGGACTACCGTCGTGTTGCCCAATTACATGTCGAATCGGGCTGGGTTGCAAGAACGACTCGCGTCGAAGAATTTGAGTCTGCCATTCGCACCGTCTGTGAGCCTATTTTTGAGAAACCTCTAAAAGATATTTCCTTTGCTCAGGTTGTCATCCGCCTCTTTCAGGTGGCACGACGTTTTCAAATGGAAGTACAACCTCAGCTTGTACTTTTGCAAAAAACCTTGCTGGCAATTGAAGGTTTAGGACGCCAACTTTATCCTGAACTTGATCTCTGGGCGACTGCAAAACCCTTTTTGGAAAAATGGATAAAAGAACAAATGGGGCCCAAGGCCTTTATTAAGCAACTACGCGAAAACATTCCTTTTTTTGCAGAGCAATTACCCCAGATGCCTCGCCTTTTGTATGAGGTTCTGGAACTATCCAGGGAACAAAAAATACGCGAACTCGAGCATCATA
>JACCSX010000050.1 GCA_013812775.1 Tatlockia sp.
CACTCCCCGCCTATAGGGCGAACTGCCTGTCCAACTGTGAAATTCTATAACGAGGAAAAAGGTGTTGAGGAATGGCGAACGTTTTGTTATGACTGATGAAGCCTGATTTGCCTATCAATTGCAATAAATGCTGAAATTTGACGCACAAGTATATTTTATGTACAATAAAAGACTCAGGTAGTCCAATTGGAAATTAATAATGGCCAAATTAGAAAAAGAAATTTTGCGCTTGAAAAAAATTTTCAAAGCAAATGAGATCTATATCCCATTTTTAGAGGCATTGGATAATCTGAACAATTTGGCTAGTCAAGAAGACCATAGCAATCCCACCTTTTTTCCAAGATCTGAAAATAATTGGGCCCCTACCCTGATTGAAAAATTAACGGATTTAATAAAATACATAGACTCAGAAAAAACACTAAAAGAAGAATTACCTTTTATAATTATTCTTTGTCAAGAATATGAGAAAAAACCTGAAGTTAGCTCTCCGTGGTTAAAAGCTTTGACCATTCTGCTCTGTGCAGCTGTTGGCGCATTACTCGGATTACCTTTAGGTGTGATAATAGGTACGATATTATCAGTCTACTATTTAGCAAAATATTGTTATACCACCAAAAACCCACTTTTTATGGTCTTTGGAATATCAGGTATTCCACCTATTGCATTAATTTTTGGTTGTATCTCTGGGGTTCTTTTAGGCAGCTACGCGGGAATTGAAGCGGGTTATCTTCTAACTGCGACTGATTACAAAACTATTTCAAATACATTACTCTACCAGGATGAGCATAAAGAACTAAGCGACAAAGCTTTAGCCCTTGAAAAAAGCGCCCTTGATATTCTTAAGGCTGATGAAGATATTGAGTCAGATAAAAAAGAGTATGACGATCTTTGTTCTAAATGGGGCCCTTTTAAAAGCTAACCTGTTGGGTCAAAATGACGCAAAATCCTAAAATTCGGCGAACCCTCTGTTCAGAATGATTCTAAGGGCCTGTCATTTATTGAAAATTATAACAGGTTAAATTTTGGGCTTTTCAATAAATTCTTTTTTACGATATTTAACCCCATAATAATCAAGTCGTTGTAAATGTTTAACCTGCATTCTATCTATAAAATTTTGCCAATTACGTCTTGTTGGCAACGACCAGCCGAGTTCAGCTAAGGCCGACATTTTAGGAAAGGCAAAATAGTCCAGCCGCAGGGATGTGTTTATTACTTCCGACCATAATTGTCCTTGCACGCCTTTAATTAATTTTTCACTATGGCCTCTAAGCCTATCTATGGGTGTGAAGGAATATACGGAAAAGGTATCGACATAACCCGCCCAATAATGGCCTGGCTCTTTAGGATCGGCGTTATAGGCAAGATCTAAATAGAGACTTTCTGCCGGACTCATAATCACCTCATAACCTTTATTTTCAGAATTTTTATAAATCTGATCAATTTTTGATGCATTCCAAATATAAGTTCTTAAGGGTGCCGCGAGGCTGCTGTTTTCCCCGGCTACTTCTTCCCAGCCTGCCATGAGTTTTCCTTTAGCCTGGATAATAGTCTGTATCTTTTGCATAAATTCGTTTTGAACCAATTCGCTAAATCGTGGATCTTTAGGATCATATTTACCTGCCATACAGGATTTTTGCCAAGCCCCTTTAGGAACCTCATCGCCGCCTACATGGATGTATTTTCCGGGAAATAGAGTAGCGACTTCAGTTAAAATGTCAGCAATTATTACCAGGGTTTCTCTATTGCAGAGTGATAGGATATTGTCATGATAACCTTGCACAGAGATGTACTGTGAAAAATCATTAGGGTCTCTAAGTTGTTTTAAACTGACAATCAGTGCTCTCGCATGACCGGGAAGATCAATTTCTGGAATTATTGTAATCTGACGTTCTGCTGCATAACTTACAACGTCTCTGATTTCTTGCTGAGTATAAAAGCCACCAGAGATTTCCGGGCCGGACCCGTAAGCGGGCATTAGTGCCATTCCATCGTTCAGTTTTGCAGGATAGCCTCGCCAGGCACCAATGTTGGTAAGCTGCGGATATTTTTTAATTTCAATACGCCAGCCTTCATCATCCGTTAAATGCCAATGAAAATAGTTAAGCTTGTGAATTGCCATTAAATCCAGTAACCGTTTAATTTCGGAGACTGAGCGAAAATTCCTGGCTACATCAAGCATCAGGCCACGGTATTCAAAACGAGGATAATCAAAAATGTACAGGCAGGGAATTTGCCAATAACTCAATTGAGCTTTCGGACTATAGATGTTTGCAGGCATTAATTGTCTTAAAGTCTGTATCCCATAGAAAAAACCTTTGGCCGAGAGAGCCCGTATAGTTATAGAAGACCTCTTAATCTCTACAATATAACCTTCCTTACCTTGTTTCTCAGAAAATGAGTCAGTGCCTTCTGTGGTTAATAGAATGGAATTTGCTTTTATTGTTCCGGGATTTTTCCTCAATTCAAGTAAATAGCCAGTTGCAGGTGTAATCGATTGCGCAAAAAATTGAGCTGAATTTTTAGCTAATTCATCATAATATATAACCGTTTTTTTATTTAAGGAAAAATGCCCTACATTACGTTTTAATTCTGCGGGAATTGGAATAATGAGAGTGGTTTCGGCAGTGAGGGTAGTTTCAGTAGGATTTCCCTCTATTGATCTATGTAATTTTTCTTCTGCTCTACTCGCTTCATCTTCACCGGGTTTAGGTTGCCAATCCGGCAAAATTGTTTTTGCTTCCAAGGGGATTGTTTTGTTGTTGTTTAAAGGATCAATTAAAAAATAACCGGAGGGTGCATCTGTATAGTTTTTTAGGGAAAATTTTCCAGTCATTAATAGGGTAAATTGTTTCTGATTTTCTGGGATATTAAGCTCAATCAGATAAAAATCTCCGCCTTGTTTTTGCTCCAAAAACCTTGCATTTTTCAGGGCTAAAGGCTCAATGATGGAATTAAAGGCTAATTGCCATTTACCTGCATGCGGAATATTATCCAAGGTTAGTTCAGCACTATAAATCCCAGAGGTTTTGTCATTAGATATCAGTTTAAAAGTTATGTTTGTAGTTTTATTGTTGGCATAGCTATTAGATATGCATGCCAACAATACAATGATAAACCCAATAATACCTGTTTTTTTACTTAGCATTGATAGCCTGTTTTACGGAGTTTGGAAAGTCGGCTTTGCAATCATAGCGATCATCACCAGCTAAAAAAGTTTCACAACTTTTTTGCAGGCTGTATTTTATCGTGGTTGAATCAGCAACGCTTTTATTTTGCTTGGAATAGATTTGCCAGATAATAACGCCATCAGAGTCTTTTTGTTGTTGTAAAATCCTGCTGACTAATTGATTGGTTAACTGTAACTTGCCAGAGTCGTGTAGCGGAAAAGTCGGTTTATTTATCTCAAAACCAAATTGAATTTTGCTGCTAAGTTTAAATTTAGCCGGTAGGAAAGTAACTTTTCCTATATTGGAAACCGCCAAATTTGCCTCTGTATCGCTGGTTTTTAGCCAATTTACAAAATCTTTCATATAAGCAGAGACCTGACTGGCTAAGTCTAAAGCAGCCCCTCCATAGGGTGCACAAATTTGCGCATTATCTCCACAGAGATCATAGGTCATTAATCCTAAGCTATCAAAGCGTTCGGCAATTTCTTTATCTTTAGATACTAGGTTATACCAAAGTCCCTTTAAATTACCTTTCCACCAAACTCCGCCCTTTTCATAGATATCAGGGTAAATATCACCGTAAACAAAGCCAGTAATTGGTCGGGCGCCAACAGGAGGAGCGGCTGTTGCAAATTGTAGATTTTTGGCAGCAGGATTGTCGGCAATTTCGTGTAAAATTGCAGCTACTTTATTGACTGTTTTAGGCATAACAAAGGCAGCACCCGTACCTGTAGAGCCATATAGCATTAGATTTTCATAACCAGGTCCGCCAGCAGCTAAAATAGCATTAGCTATCGTTGTTGACCATTCGCCTGTTGCACTAGGCCCCCAAGAGACTGCATATTTGTCAGCATGCCAAAATTCTTCATAATCAAAATCAATTCCCTGTACACCTAAATCATTCGCTAACTTGACTAAATTGGCATAAGATACATGCGCCTTTTCCGCTTCTTGCGGATCATTAGGATCAGGAAAATAATCATATTGATAGGTTGCGTCTCCGCAATTGACGCCAGAAATTTGGTCATTACAAGAGTAATTCCAGCCTCCAACTGATAGAAAAGTTTGAATATTTTTCTGCCTGGATAAGTTCACCGCTTTTTTTAACAAAGAAAAGGCCTTCCTGGATTTTCCATCTTCATCATTTTTATCAAAATATCCCAAAATTCCAGTGTTAGCCAAATCGCCAGATATGTACTCAGTGAGGGATGGTTTAACAAAAGAAAAAATTACGCGGTTAAAATTGGGTTTGGTTATTTTTTTCAAATCGGCCATATATCGTTTTAGCTGTGGAACCGTATCAATCAGTAAATAGGCAGTGACTAATTTATTGGCTTTAATGAGACCTGCTTCGGTATTGGAATAATCTCTGCTGCTTGCTTGAGCATTTAAGCCTGGCAGACTTAAAAGAGAGCCACTAAGAAAGAGAGCCAGATGCAGTACTGTACTATTCGATTTTAAAAGTTTAGTCATTTTCATCCTACAAGAGTTATAAATAGTCAGCAGAAGTGTAATTTTTAATCTAAACTAGTGGAACTGTTATTTTTAACAGGGGTTGCCACTGTTTTTAAACACTCATATCAACTGACCTTCTTTTGGTTCTCCTGAAATTGCTAAAATAAATTGGATAAAAAAAACATAAGTCAAGACTGTTTTTTTCTTTTTAATTTGATAATATGTCTGCCTCGGAATGAACTTTATCTAATTTTTCTGATTGTGGATATTTTTTTAACCCTTAATATTATTCAGCTTATCACCAGAACTTTATTCATGTCACAACTTAGGATGGATAAAGGTTCCCCTTCTTTTTAGCAATATAAAATTAAATTTGAGTTACCCACAAAATCTGTGGATAACTCTGTTAGTGCTTTGTTCCATGAGCATACCTTATTTCATTTACTAATTATCATCAGAATGATTCTTCAATAATGAAAAGATAAGGTAGGCAATTCCAGCTCCTATTATTAGCGATGTAACTGGTTTTTCTTTTACAAAGTGAGTTACCTCATCTAACTGTTCTTTAACCTGCTCCTCAACACCAATTATTACCCTGGAACCACTTGCGTAAACTTCTTTAGCCTTTTCTTTTGTTTGGCTATAGACCTCATCAACAGTTTCGCTGAAAACGTCATAAGCGTCACTTAACTTCTCTTTACCTGATTCAAGTAATTTTTCGGCTTGTTTTCTCTTTGCATCAGCAGCATCCTTCAATGTATCTTCCTGATTTCCGAACAATTTATTAAAAATATCCATGTTTAATTTCCTTAAAGTAAGTTAGACAAAAAAAAGGTATTTTAATTATAGATCATTTAACTTGATTTGCAGGGATCAAATTCAATACTCTGCTGCGAATTAAAACACCCCTCGGCAAAAACACGCCTATTTATTATGCATTTTAGTTTATTTGTATCGATAACATAAAAACTATTCATATTATCTCTAGACCGCTTACAAAATAAAGTTCCGGCATGAAGTAAAGCGAATTGCTCATATTGATTTTTGTCAATAATTTTAATGTTTGCATAATGAAGATGACCAGTACATACGATATGAATAGGACTTTCTTTTAAATAATTAATAAACTCATCAGCATTATTCAGGGGATGATGCATTCCTGAAAAATAATTAAGATTATGATGAAAAAATAGAATATTTAGTTGCTCAGAGTCTGCAGAAAAATGATTTCTAATGCGATTTAAGGTAGATTTACTCAATCTCCCATCTTTGATCTTAAAGCGATTAACAGAGTTGACCCCTAAAATATTAACCTCCGCATTAGAAAAATGAGATTCCAGATCGCTGGAAATATAGCGTTTATAACGCTTAAAAGGCTGGTATAGGCGATGAATTGGGTTCAAGGGAATATCATGATTGCCCGGGACTATAAGATAAGGCTGTGAAAACCGCTTCAAAAAATTTTGTATAAGTATATATTGCTGCTCTCTAGCCCTCTGAGTTATATCTCCTGATATAAGGATTAAATCTGGCTTTAACAGCTCGATATCCTTTAAAAAAGATTCTATTATCTGTGGATTATGCATTCCAAAATGCAAATCAGATATCTGAATTATCCTCATGAGTGAGTCGTCAAAATAGTCAGGGATTTTGGAAGGCTTTTATAATGCAAAGGGGTTTGTACCCTTAGGGTATCGCCATCCAGCGAAATGTTAATTTCCTGTTGTTTTGAAAAATGCAGTTCCAGGGGATCTTTTGATTTCAATATTTCAAAACTCTTTTGGTTATTAAATAAGCTTCTGAAAATTTTGTATAAGTTGATTTTACCCTGTTTAAAATAATAAAGGCCAAGAATTGATTTTTTAAAGCTATCTCTCTGAATAGTAAAAGGAAACTTCAGCGAATAGAGATTATTGCTAACCATCAAAAATGAGGTGGTTAAAGAACAATTTATTTTTTTACTCTTAATAGTAATAGTAAAAACCTCATGATTTTTGAAACTTTCTATAAAACTTGGAATATAACTTAGCCATTTATTATAAAATTTACTATAGCCATCACGCTTCTTAGCAAATTTTGGATAAAAGCCTACAGAGGAATTATTCATAAATATTAATCCATTAACCTCTGCCAAATCGATAACAACTGTACTTTGATTTTTAATCGCTTCAACCATTCCTTCAGGACTCTGAGGTAAGCTTAACTCTTTAGCCAAATGATTCATTGTCCCTAAAGCCAGAACTCCTAATTTAATGGAGGTCTTTGCACAATATTGAGCTGCAGTGCGGATAGACCCATCCCCCCCGCCAATTAATATAATTTTATATTTGCTGATACATTTCTTTATTGTAGAAGATAAATTTTTAGGATTGGTTTTATATAAATCATAGCTAATTCCCACTTCATTAAATTTATCCAAATAAGGTTTGGCAGAGGCTGCATTCCTGGCCTTGCTATTTATAATAATTGCTATCATATTAACTTTAGATCCATTTAAAGAGGGTCTTTTATAGTGTAGTACAGTGAATACAGATTTAGAACAAAACTTAGCGAGAACACAATAACTTAGGTACACATATATGTTGCAAAATTTCTGGGTATTTTCCAAAGAAGTGGTTTCAGCCTGGGCTAAGAATAGAGTCGCCAGCTTGTCAGCAGCACTCGCCTATTACACCCTTTTTTCGCTAACGCCCATTTTACTGATTTGTATTGCGCTTGTAGGATTATTTTTTGGTCATGAAGCGGCTCAAGGTAAGATTTTGGATGAAATTGGCAGCCTGGTGGGTCAGGAGACGGGAAAACAAATTCAAACAATGATTGAGACTGCCTCTAAGCCAGCTAGCGCTATTTTAGCCCAATTACTCGGCATCATTATCTTAATTTTCGGGGCATCTGGCGTGTTTTCAGAAATACAAAGTGGTTTAAATACTATCTGGGAAGTCAAAGCTAACCCTGACTGGAGGTGGTTAGATCTTATTAAACAACGATTTCTATCCTTTACAATAGTAATGGGACTGGCTTTTTTATTATTAGTTTCATTGGTCCTGGATGTGATCTTTACCACATTAAGCACTTATCTTACAAATTTCATAGGGATCAGCGTCTTTCAGATTGTATTCTCCCAAATATTTTCATTTTTATTAAATGTGCTTCTATTTTCCATGATGTTCAAAGTTCTGCCAGATGTTTACATTAGATGGAAAGAAGTTTGGCTCGGTGCCGTCATTACTACCCTTCTATTTTATTTAGGAAAATATCTATTAGCTGTTTATCTAAGTCAGGTAAACATAATATCAGCCTTTGGTGCTGCAGGTTCACTAGTCGCCCTTTTAATCTGGATTTATTATACGGCGCAAATCTTTTTCATTGGTGCTCTAATAACTAAAATATTTTCAACAAGACGGCGAAAAATTGTTCCAATTCGAAAGGCGGTACGTAAAAAAAATAAAGCCTGGCTAATAAAAGATCGTAGTTCAGGTTAGGATTTTTTTTCTAACATTCTTCTGTTCTTGAAATTATTGGTGCAATGCTGGCAGGCCCTATTGCAGGTCTGACTCATTTCGCAGTTTCTCAGTTAGCTCTGCGGTGCTATTTAAGCCTAAAACATTCCTAAATAAAATACCCGACATTATGCAATACATAGGAACAGACCAAAGAAGGCCCAGACCGAATGTTAATGAAGAGAAAATTAGTAGGATTGACATTATAAGCCAATAACAGATAATGCTAATCCCATTTTGTCGAATGATTAAAAAGGTTATTCGAATTGCCTGTAGAACAGTACTTTCTGTCAAAAGAATAAGAGGCAATACAAAAGCAAATATGAATGAAATTAGAGCACTTCTAATTAATTCTTCAAATACAATATATATCATAGGCAAGTCGGATTTTATTAATATATAAGATAGCAAAAACGCTCCCGAATAAGCTGCAATGTAAATAATCACAAAGAAAACCAAGGTGTGAAAGAATTTTTTTATATATTGAGAACAGATAGTTTTTATATGAAGAGGTAAATTGATAACTCTCCTGAGCCCCAGCATTGAAAGGAAAGTTCCCAAGAAAAACAGCCCATAGCTAAACACAATTCTGAGAGGTTCAGAAACTACGTATTGGGATCCAATAAGGCTAATGGTTAAAAAAGGCACTATCCAGATCAACAGGAAAAGAAATTTTAAGCCATAGACAAGGTGCCAGGATTCTTTAATTATCTCTTTAACAGATGTAAAAATGCCCTCATCATCGCTACTGATAAAGGCTTTAGAGATTATTTCCAGATCCTTTTTTGGAAGAGCGACTCTATGTATTTTTTTGGAAATTATAAAAAAATTGGCAAGCGGATCGCAGTAAATAATCATTAACAAGATGCCTGATATAAAATTATAAACATCGCTAAAGATTGCAAATCCACCCCCCTCATTAGTACTTATGAGGGATAAATCTAAAATCAACATCAACAAGAGAGACAACAGATATAAATGTCTCACAAACCTTAATCCTAAATTTAATAAAATGATTGAGATAAGTTGAACTTCCAAGATGAAGAAGAATAAAGGACCTAAGATAGGTCTGTGAAGTGATGCTATATAATTTTTAAGGATAATTGGCGCAGAAGTTACAAAATGAAACGAATACATACAGGATAAGATAGAAATTATTCCTAAAATAAATAAGTACCTGCGCTCCACCAAACTATATGATTTTTTTCTCAGGATTTTGTCATTATAAGCTGGGGAAAAAACCAAAGCAGTAATTATCCCAAGCACAAGGTAAACGGCATTAGCCAGAGTTGCTACCCCATAATACTCTACCCTGTATTCTGTAAAATATTCAGAGAGAATCAAACCTGCAATCCCGATTAATAAACTTACCCTAGCAATTGGCTTCTTCTGCCACAATTGCCAGGTAGCCAACATAAGAATAGCAAGCGATAATATAAATATACTTGAATTGGTATAACCTGGAGCATAGATAAACTGACGAATTTCTCCTGGTAGCCACAGTTGAGAGAAAGATTGCCAAGCCACGCTGCTTACAATTAATATCCAAAATGAGACTAAACAAAGATTAAGCAATTTTCGAGCATTCATTTTATTAGGAAACCAGGTTGGGGCAAAATAAGTGCATGATGGCAAAAAATTAACCACCACTCAACCTAGGTTGATATTTGATTACTACCCATTTCTCAATTTTTAAAATGACCATAGATGAAACACAGCATGTTAATAAATACTCTAACATTTAGGATTGAGTGAGTGCTTAATGATTATGTTAAATTCATTAATTTTTATATTGATGACATAAAAGGTACTGGTTATTTAGCTTTTAGAGATTTGCCTCTAATTTTAAATAAGAATGCCGGGAAAAAAGCCTTGGATTTTGGTTGTGGCGCTGGGCGTTCATCAAAATATCTTGAAAGATTAGGATATTATGTCACAGGAATAGATATTAATGCAGAAATAATAAATAGCGCCAAATTAAATTCACAAAGTTGTGAATTTTTAATTTGCCATGGTCCGCGCCTCCCTTTTGATGATAATACCTTCGATCTTGTTTTTAATTCTTTTGTTTTATTTGATATTTCTTCTAAAGAACAAATAACATCTATTTTCAAAGAATTAAAAAGAGTTTGTAAAAAAGAAGGTGAAATCGTGTCAGTTGTAAATAGTAATTATCTTTTTACAAAAAGATGGCTTACCGTTGATAATAATTTTGAGGAAAATTTACATTTAGATAGTGGAGACATCGCACGAATTTTATTGTCCGATTTGAATATCGAAATATATGATTATTATTGGACGAATGATGATTATGAAGAGTGTTTTAAGAAGGCAGATCTTACTATTACAAATAAACATCAACCACTTGGTTATATAAATGAAGTTTACGAATGGCTAGATGAATTAAATTACCCTCCTTATTCCATATATGTTTGCAAGTAAATGCTATCAAGGTTTGAAACACTAATTTGGAGTATTTAGTTTAGTAATTTTGGTATTGAGGACACCCCTATTATTTTTTGCAAGAATAATGCAACGTTTAAGGGATCTGCTCTTGCCATTTTTGGCCAGCTGAACTCCCATAGGTAACCCATCTTTGGAATAAATGCAAGGTAATACTGTAGCTGGCCAACGAGTGAGGTTGTGTTACATAACCAAAATCACGAACATTGGTAAATGTTTCACCATGATAACGTGCTGAGAAATAATTGATATTTGTATAGCAGATTTAGTTTGATTCAGATTTTTTTCACAACTCTAGATAAAAACTCTTTTAGTAATAAATAATCATTATCACTAAAATTTTTATAAAAACAAACTAAAATTCAATAAGGGAATTTAAAGTTATTAGGGGGCCTTAGATGTCAACCAAGCAAGATCTAAAAACCGCTATTATCGAAAAGAAAATTATTATTTTTCAATACAATGGATACAATAGAATTGCTGAGCCTTATCATTTTGGTAAATTGGTAAGAACTCCCAATTCTGCCCTTATAATCCCCTCACGAGACAATCACATGCTTTGTTACCAGATCAGCGGGACTTCACAAAAGGGCAAAATGGGTTATAAAGCCATGGATATATCTAAAATTAAGAATTTAAAAATAGACGAGACTCAGAATTTTATAAAAAGAGGCGATTATAAATCTAATGATCTAAAATGGAAAATTGAGTATGGGGTGGATTCTAATAGGTTATTAAATTATGAATAGACTGTGAAAGCTTGCTTAACATGCAGAAATCCTACTCGCCGGCCAAGCACCAAGCCAGCCTCAAAACTTGATAAAACTTGTTTTTCAATACAGTATTTTTTTAATGCTTCTAGTTAAAACAAATCTACTATAATAAACTCATTATTTACCAATCTAGCGTTGATAGCTTCATCCCATTGATTATACTAGGAAATAGCAAATGTCACTCCATGGAAAACATTTAATATGTACCCAAGACTGGGAAAAAAACGATTTAATGACGCTTTTAAGCACAGCTATTGAAATGAAAGCTGATCGATTTAATCCTAAGTGGGCTGATTTATTTAAGTTTCGTAATTTTCTAATGATGTTCTATAGCCCCTCGGTGAGAACTCATCTTTCATTTACGGCAGCAGCAACTGAGCTAGGCGGTCATGCTCAATTTTTAGAACCCACCACCATGAGTAAATTGAAATCAAAAACAAGTGCTGGTGAAACTATTGAAGATGCTGCACAGGTGATGTCTTTATTTATGTCGGGAATAGGTATACGACTTATGGAAACGTCTCTGTCATACTATGGTGAGGGTCATGAACTCATCAAAGAGTATGCAAAGTATGCCCAAGTTCCTATTATTAATATGGCTGATGATGTTTGTCATCCCTGTCAATCGCTTTCTGATTTAATGGGTTGGGCAGAAGCATTTTCAGGTGGATTGGAAGCGATAGATTTTGCAAATCTCAATGGTAGAAAACTTCTTGTAACTTGGGCACATGGCGCTTTGGCTCGTTCTTGGAATAGCCCTCAAGGGTCTATGCTACTTGCGAGCCGCTTCGGGATGGACATTACACTGGCCCGTCCCGATGGCTATGACATGGATCCTGCCATTTATGATCAAATACAAAAAAATTGCGAATCGAATGGTCGTCAATTCGATATAGTTAATGATCCCCTTTCAGGTTATGAAGGAGCTAACGTTGTGTATGCTCGAAATTGGATCTCTCCTGATGCCTACAAAGGCGGTCAGTTTGATAAACAAAACGAGGTAAAAGGAGCATTAAGTTATACAGATTGGATTACCACTGAAGCAAAAATGAAAAAAACCGAAAATGCTTTTTTTACTCATCCAATGCCAATTGATAGAGGCTCAGAAGTTGAAGATGAAGTAGCTAGTGGCAAACGTTCTATTATTTATAATGTAGCAAGCAATCGATTGCAGGTTCAAAAGTTATAATTGCTCACACATGAGGCATTAGAAGGGATTAGATAAGATGAACGACAGAAGCCCTACTGGTAAAAAAATTGCACAGCTCACTAAGATAATTGAAGAGCAACACAGTGAATTATTGCGATTATCTGAAGTGGAGAAAAAATTACATTCATTGCTTGATGTAATTGCAGGGATTCATTGGTGGAAGGATAAACAAGGGGTCTATCGAGGCTGCAATAATGCCATGGTAACTGCCTTGGGTTTAAAGTCAAAAGATGAAATTGTTGGCAAAAGTGATTACGAATTACCGTGGGCAAAGCAAGCTACAGTACTTATACGAAATGATAAATTGGTCATGGAAACAGGCCAAATCCAGGCAGGTAAAGAGGAGCTGGTTGAAACACCTGATGGAGTTGTTCATACTTTTATGGTTACTAAAGCACCCTTATATAATATCCAGGAGGAAATTGTTGGGACCGTTGGATGCTCGGTTGATATTACTCATATTGTAGATTTAGAAAAGTATCTAAGGGCCGCAAAGGATTTAGAAAAACAGCTAAGGGCAGCAAAAGAGAAGGCTGAAGTAGCCAATAAAGTTAAATCCGAATTTATAGCCAACATGTCGCATGACATCCGTACTCCATTGACTGGAATCATTGGTATGACGCAAGAAATGTATAATGTCGCTGATGATATTAGACCTATGCTAGAACACTCTAGTCCAAATGAGAAAGAAGTTTCCGAAGATAAATATTTACCCATGTTGAAGCTGATTGTTAATACTGTTCAAGAAGACAGCCAGCTGTTAATAGGGGCGACTGATGAACTCTTAGAACTCTGCAACGAAATCTTGGAAACCATGCGTTTGGAATCAGGTCATGGACCTGAAGATGCTGAATCCTTTAATTTACAAACTTTAGTTAAACACAATATCAGTCTCTTACAACCCGCCGCAGTCCATAAAAAATTAACTTTGTCCTATGACATTGATAAACGAATTCCGACCTATTTTAGCGGTTTACGAAATTATCTTGACCGTACTTTATTGAACCTTTTATCCAATGCTCTTAAATTTACTGAAACCGGTTTTGTTCAAATTCAGGTTAGATTACCCAGTGATTCTAATTCAACCTACCAGCCAGGCGACCTTTTAACTTTGCAAATAACGGTTGAAGATTCTGGCATTGGTATACCACAGGATAAATTTGGGGCTATTTTCGAGAACTTTTCACGCCTGAGCCCATCTTACCAAGGCATGTATAAAGGGGCAGGCTTGGGCCTTTATACCGTGAAGCGTTATATTGAAGCGATGAATGCAAGCATTGAAGTCAATAGTACTCTGGGCCAAGGAACTCGTTTTATTGTAAGGCTGCCTCTTACCGTGTGCGACCACTCCGATAGGGAAAAAGAAGTCGTTCGTCAATCTGAAAAAGTTAAAACTCAAGCCCTTCAATCACCGCTTTTCTTGAAAGAAGAAACTGCAAATAACGATACCTCGGCGCTAATCTTAGTCGTTGAAGATAATCTGCTAGCTGCTAAAAGTTTACAATCCATTCTTAGCCGTTTTAATTGCTCCAGTGATCATGCTGAAAACGCAGAACAGGCGCTAAAGATGGTTCAGACCAAAGTTTATGATTTAGTTTTGATGGACGTTGGTTTGGGTGATGGGATAGACGGAATTGAGGCGTCTCGGCAAATAAGAAGGCTTAATACGCCTAAATTGTTAAACCTACCAATAATTGCAGTCACGGGGCATGCCGATGATTCTGAAAAGCGAGAGGAGGCTTTTGCAGCTGGCATACAGGAGGTTTGTCCAAAGCCCCTGCAGCCATCCAAATTGGAATCCCTTTTACTACACTATGTGTTTAAACCAAGACAGCAAGGCAGAATCCCTCAAGAGACTTCTAATTCTAAAGCTCATAATAAAGCAGACATCATAGATTGGGTTGCCAGTTTGCATCAATCCAATGATGACGAAAAGCTTGTGCGAGAATTATTAAAAATTATCGACATTGATCTTAAAATAAGTCAGGAAACTCTAGCTGAAGCGTATAAATCACAGGATTTAGAATCATTACGCAAGGAATTGCATCGCGTCCGCGGAGGTATCTGTTACCTTAGTTTACCTCAATTAGATAAAGCCTTTGCCTATTTCCATGAGGTGGTAAAATCAAAACCGCTCGATGTTGCGCTTATGGAGCAATCATATAGCCAATTACAAGAAGCGTTGAAAAATTTTTGGAATGTCCTGAGTCATCTCCGTAGTTAGACCAAGTTATTATCCTAGTCTCCGTCGCTACATCATATGTCAATTCAATATATTCTTAAATGGAACAAGATAGAGGATTTAAATTTTGATTGTCGAAAACTAGAGAATCACTAAGTAGTAAATCGAGCTCCAAAAAATTTTCGAGTCTTTCTCGAGAAAGGGTCTTCATAGCTAACAAATCATCCCTGCAGCCGAAGCTTGGAAAGTGCCAAGAGGAACCATTAGGTATTATATTGTGAAGTGCAAAACCAGATGCACGGCGAGCATCGGGCAAGTCACCACTCTTAACTTTGATTATCGCGAAATCAACACCTAATCTAGAATTTGGATGAAACCAATTCTCGAATTCATCAGTTAAGCAATTATAAATTTGCTGGCTTGGTGAAGTCAGTTCTATAAATTCTGGCACTTGTTTATGCCAATTAATAGATACATCACCGCAATAGAGGTAAACAACATGCATTGGCAATAACTTCTGAGCTGAACCAACACCCTCACGCCACTGTTTGTCTCTTTCCACATCTGATTTATAAATGGGGATATAATTGTCTAAATCGATTGCGGTCTGCAGCTCTTTAATAATGGTATTTACAAAATCAAAGTGGTTTTCTCTGATTCTTTCGCCGTTTAATTCATAAGCGACGCCGTTTTCCTTTAGCTCTTGATATTGTTTATAGAGTTCTGTTTTTATTTTTGCGCCCATTTCATTTTGGGGTAAGCAATTAAGAATCTTAAGCCACATCTGTTTATCTAAAGCCCAAAGCGCATATTGAAAACCGCTGATATAGAAAAAAGCGCGGCCTGAGTAATCGGTAACTCGTCCCTTGTGTAAGAGTAAGTTAATATTGTTCTTAAGCATGGCTCCTACTGCATCGTACTCGCCATGAGCCACAGTTAATAAAAATTGATTCACTTGGCGCATCGATTCAAAAAAAGCGTAATTTTCCTGTGAAGTCAAAGATAGAGCACTTAGGTCTTTTGCAGGCAACCTGCTTCCTAAATCGATTTTTATCTCGTCTACTTGCCCCTTAAAGCCAAGCATTCCTATTGCTTCCTTAAATAGCGTAAGGAAGCCGAAAATTGAGTTAAAAAACCAGGAATCGTCAGATGCCTGAAATAATTTGTTCACTTGATCAATGGTTGGTTTTTCAGAATCAATCGATGATAGTGCGTTAGACAGGCTATAAGACCATAGACTAAACCACCAACGTTGATACCAGGGTAAATCTGAATATCTTTGTTTTAGTTTTCTTAATGCCAGAATATAGGTTTCATTAGTAATGAGCATTGCTGTCTTTTCCGGGTTCTAGAGCTGGCTGTATTATAAATGAACATATTTATTTTGTATACCTGTTCCAACACAACAGAGAGAATAGGTAAATCCACTTGCCAAATTGGTAAGGTATTGCAGGTATTACAT
>JACCSX010000073.1 GCA_013812775.1 Tatlockia sp.
ACATCATTATGTCCGCCATAGTGCTGGAATGTTTGATGTCTCTCATATGACCGTAGTGGATGTTCTTGGAGTAGGCGGCCGCCAGTTTTTACGCAAATTATTAACCAACGATGTTGACCAGCTGGAACATAGAGGACGAGCACTCTATAGATGTATGTGTAATGAACTGGGTGGGATCATCGATGATTTAATTGTTTATCAACGTGCTTCTGATAATTATCGCCTCGTCCTAAACTCCGCAACTCGTACCCGCGATCTCGCCTGGATTCGCAGCAAGAGCGAAGGTTTTTCCGTCGGTCTGCAAGAACGAAACGAATTTGCCATGCTGGCTGTGCAAGGTCCTGATGCCATCGCTAAAACCATGTCAGTTCTTGAACCTGCTCAAATCGATGCTGTTTCGACCTTAACTAATTTTGAATGCGTAGATGTAGACCAATGGTTTTTTGCACGCACCGGTTATACCGGAGAAGATGGTTTGGAAATTATTCTTCCACAGGATGAAATAACAAAATTATGGTCATCCCTCCTGGAGGCAGGCGTTAAACCTTGCGGCTTGGCTGCGCGTGACACTCTGCGTCTAGAGGCCGGAATGCTACTCTATGGCCAGGACATGGATGAATCAACTACCCCTTTGGAATCAGGATTGGAATGGACAGTTAAATGGCAGCCCGAAGATAGAGATTTCATAGGCATGGGCGCATTGTTATCGCAAAAACAGCAAGGCCTGCGACGCAAATTAGTTGGCCTGATTTTACAGGATAAAGGCATTATGCGACCCGGCCAGCGAGTGATAGCTGCAGGCGATGTGGAAGGAATAATTACTAGCGGTACTTTTTCACCAACCTTGGGAAAATCAATCGCTTTGGCACGTGTACCCGTCCAGACAGGCGCTCTGGTTCAAGTTGATATTCGTGGTAAATTGCTTCCTGCTCAAGTTGGTAAGGCACGATTTGTAAAGCGCGGACAAATTCTTTAGCCTTGAAAACAAATTCTGTATCTTTAATTTAAAAGGACAAATAAATGACAGATTTAAAATATACCCGAACTCATGAATGGATAAAGAACGATGGCAATGAAATGACTATCGGCATTACTGAACATGCTCAACAACTTTTAGGTGACATGGTATTTGTTGAATTACCTGAAGCAGGTGATGAAGTGAAGGCTGGAGAGGAGCTTGGAGTTGTTGAATCAGTTAAAGCAGCTTCTGATTTTTACGCGCCTGTGAGCGGAGTTGTTGTGGCTGTAAATCAACAAGTAAATGAAAATCCTGCTCTTGTTAACAGCGATCCCTATGGCGCAGGTTGGTTAGTAAAACTTAAATCAAATAATCCAGCGGAATTAAGTGAATTATTGAATGCTGAGCAATATAAGAACGAGATAGCAGAGGAACACTAATATGCCTTATATCCCACATACTAGCGATGATGTAGAAACCATGCTGGCCAACATTGGCGTTGCTAAAACTACGGACTTGTTTGATGAAGTACCCAGGGCCTTACTTTATGGCGAACTCAAAAATATCCCTGAAGGCTTAAGTGAAATGGCTATGCTTAAAGAGGCACAACGCCTGGCTGATAAAAATTCTAATGGCCTTTGCTTTATGGGTGCCGGCAGCTATGAACATCATATTCCTGCTGCAGTGTGGGATATCGCATCTCGGGGTGAATTCTTAACGGCCTATACCCCTTATCAGGCTGAAGCCAGTCAGGGGACCTTGCAAC
The DNA here is from genome assembly GCA_013812775.1 of Tatlockia sp. Lineage (GTDB taxonomy): Bacteria > Pseudomonadota > Gammaproteobacteria > Legionellales > Legionellaceae > Tatlockia. Next base: position 1,725 of record JACCSX010000073.1, read on the forward strand.
TGCTTTACGAATATCAAACAATGATAGCAGAACTCACGGGCCTCGATGTCGCCAATGCTTCAATGTACGATGGGGCAACAGCACTTGCTGAAGCTATCTTAATGGCAGTCCGGGTTAACAAAAAGAGCAAAACCAACCGCGTACTGGTTGCTGGAACCCTACATCCACTCTATCGTGAAACCCTGGAAACGATTGTACGAACCCAACATATAGAAGTAATTACCCTTCCTTTTGATGAGAAACAAGGTATTACAGCGCTTGCAAGCCTTGAAAAATATCGTGGCGAAGATATCACAGCCCTCGTTATTCCCCAGCCCAATTTCTTTGGATGTCTGGAGCATGTCGATGAATTGACTGATTGGGCAAGAACAAATCAAACAATTTCTATTGCTTCGGTGAATCCTGTTGCCCTTGCACTCCTAAAACCACCAGGACAGTGGGGTGAACAAGGCGTTGACATAGCCTGTGGGGAAGGACAACCACTGGGTTCGCCTATGGCTTCCGGCGGTCCCTATTTCGGATTTTTTAGTGCTCGCTTGGAACATGTACGGCAAATGCCTGGCCGATTAATAGGACAAACCCTGGATAAAGATGGCAAAACCGGTTACAGCCTGACTCTGCAAGCTCGAGAACAACATATCAGACGCGGCAAGGCCACTTCCAATATCTGTACCAATCAGGGTTTGTTAGTGACTGCCGCGACTATTCATATAAGCTTGCTCGGCGCGGAAGGATTATTAGAAGTCGCCCGTCAGTGCCATCAAAACACCCATAAACTTATTGCAGCACTTTGTGAAATCGAGGGCGTAGACGCTGTTTTTACAGCACCTTGCTTTCATGAAACGCTTCTTCGTTTAAACCAGCCGGTTGATCAGGTACTTGAACGCTTGAGTGAACATGGGATTATTGGTGGTTATTCTGTAGAGTCACATTATCCACAATTGGCTAACACCCTGCTTGTTTGTGCAACTGAAATGCGCACAACAGAGGATATTGCACTTTATGCTAATTCACTCAGACAAATTATGGCAAAGCGAGGTAGCTGATGTTTATTGTACAGATGACCTATAAAACACCAATAGCTGAAGTTGATAAGTATTTACAGGCCCATCGTGAGTTCCTTGATTATTATTATAAACAAGGTTTATTACTCGCCTCAGGACCAATGAAACCACGTACAGGCGGGATTATTATTGCAACAACCAATGATAAGGCCTATCTGGAATCGGTGTTGAAACAAGATCCCTATCATCTGGCTGAAATTGCCGATTACCAGATAATTGAATTTACGCCGGTTAAACATTGCGATGCGTTGAAGGATATCATTCAGAAAATGGAGGGCAAATTATGCTAATCTTCGAACGCTCAAAACACAGCCGCCAGGCAAGGGCACAGGCCCCTCATAATTCTGAAAAGACTGTAGCAATTCCCGCTAATTTTTTAAGAATCAAACCACCGCGTTTGCCTGCCTGTTCTGAACTGCAAGTGGTTCGTCATTATACTCGTCTCTCTCAGAAGAATTTTGCAATTGATACTAATTTTTACCCTCTAGGTTCTTGTACGATGAAATACAATCCCCGGGGTGTGCATAAAGCAGCATCGATTTCGGGACTCGTTAATCGTCATCCTTTGGCACCTGAGAAGTCAAGTCAGGGCACTTTAGAGATCTTCCATGAACTGCAGAATTATCTGGCAGAAATAACCGGCATGTCTGGCGTATCCCTGACTCCCATGGCAGGTTCACAAGGTGAATTTGCAGGGGTAGCAATGATTAAAGCCTATCATCAATCGCGAGGCGACTCAGCCCGTGATGAAATGCTCATTCCTGATGCAGCCCATGGAACAAACCCGGCTTCCGCAGCTATGTGTGGTTTTAAAATTGTTGAACTTATTACAGCAAAAGACGGAGATCTCGATTTAGAAGAACTAAAACGTAAAGTGGGCCCCAAAACAGCTGGCATTATGTTAACAAACCCTTCTACCCTGGGTTTATTTATGCGTCAAATTAAAGAAATCGCAGCTATCGTTCATCAGGCTGGCGGCCTTCTTTATTATGATGGTGCTAATCTGAATGCAATTTTGGGCAGAGTCAGGCCGGGTGATATGGGATTTGATGTGATGCATCTGAATTTACACAAAACCTTTGCCACTCCTCATGGCGGCGGCGGACCTGGGGCAGGGCCTGTCGCAGTGGGGAAGCGATTGCTGCCTTTTTTACCTTTACCAACCGTTATTAAAGATAACAATCATTATCGTTGGGCTAGTGCCGGCGATATTCCTCAAAGTATTGGCCGTTTATCATGTTTCATGGGAAATGCAGGCATTCTATTACGTGCTTATTTTTACACCCGTGTTCTGGGTAAAGAAGGTTTATTACGTGTTTCAGAATTTGCCGCACTTAATGCAAATTATCTGCTCTCTGAACTGCAAAAAGCAGGGTTTAATCCTGCCTATCCAGGCCGCCGCGCAACTCATGAATTTATTATAACCTTGAGCCAGGAAAAAAAGACCCTTGGGATAAACGCCATGGATTTAGCAAAACGATTGCTCGATTACGGCTTTCATGCGCCCACAACTTATTTTCCTCTCTTAGTCCCGGAATGCTTGCTCATTGAACCTACAGAAACTGAGTGTAAAGAAGAGTTAGATGGTTTTATCAGTGCAATGCAAGCAATTCGTCATGAAGCACAAACCAATCCAAATGTCTTAAAAGAGGCACCGCATACTTTACCTGTGAAACGGCTTGATGACGTAAAAGCGGCAAGAGAACTCGATTTAAATTATTTCGGTCAACAAAATGAATAATACTTAAAGATTTATCTTCCCTTTTCTGGATGTTGCACTGAGCATCCAGAATTTATTCTTGATTAACAATTGGGTGATATCAATACGAACTTGAAACCAAAGACAATGTCAGCATTATTTGCAAGACAAGCAATTTTTGATACCAAAGGTTCTGTTTGTGCCTATGAACTTCTCTATCGGGCCGGTAATCTCTTTCGCGCCGTGATTGATGAAAGTGATGCAGATGCAGGAGATAAGGCCACTTCCTTCATCCTATCTCATCTTTTTAGAGAATTAGATATTAATAGTATTATTGGATCTCATCCTGCTTATATTAATTTTACGCGCAACCACATTCTGCAAAAAATACCTGAGCTATTGCCCAAACAGCGAATTGTGGTTGAACTATTAGAAAATACGTTTGTGGATGAGGCTTTATTGGAAAATTTAAAACTATTTAAGCAGCAGGGCTATCGACTAGCGCTTGATGATTTTATTTTTCAGGAAGAATTTATACCTTTAATCGAGTTGGCCGATGTTATAAAGATTGAGGTGATAGGTCTTGATAAGCAAAAAATTAAAAATCTATTAGCTCCCTTGCAAGGATCAAAGGTTCTGCTGCTTGCTGAAAAAATCGAAAATCGTAATCAATTAATGCTATGTAAAGAATTAGGGTTTGATTTATTTCAGGGATTTTTTCTCAATCACCCTGACTTAATTCAGGAAAATGCCTTAACAGAAAAAAAAGCTAATTTATTAAACTTAGTCTCTGAAATCTATGATCCCGGCCTTCAAATCGAAAACTTTGAAAATCTTATTTTAAAAATTCCGAAATTATCAGAGCAAATTTTGAGACTTGCCAATTCGCCTCTCCTAAATAAAGATAAAAAATATTACACTCTGAGGGAAATTATCCATCATTATCGACTTGAAGAACTTAGAAATTGGATAGTACTATTAGTACTTTCGAGCTTAAATGAGGAAGCAAACGATCTATTTGAGCGCACCTTAATTCGCGCGAAAATGTGTCAGATTCTTGCCTCTATCTCAAAGCTTACGAATCCTTTTCAAGCCTATACGGCTGGTTTGCTCTCAACACTTGATGCTATTTTAAATCAATCCATGTCTTTGCTTTTGAGTAAAACTCAATTAAACAAGGAGCTGAACGAAGCCTTAGAGCTGAGAAAAGGACCCTCTGGCCATCTATTAGCGATGACAGAAGCTTATGAACAAGCAAACTTTAGTCTCCTCGATTATATTAAATTTACTAGCGAAGATTATAGTGAGGCTTATTTTGAAGCAATAACCTACGCTAGTTCTCTAATGGATCTCATTTACCTAAGAAATAAATAACCTGGGGAGTGGCGCAGAAATTTTCGAATAGCCTTCTCCATTGCTAACGACTGCTCGTTATGCACATATTCGTTTGTTGAGTATGAGGAAAAGGCAACAATTGGAGATAGCTTATGCTGCTTTATATAAGCAAGAAAGATGAATTTTAATTCTAACTCTATTACCTCGCTCAAATGCTGGCTAAGAGCTACTGAATCTAAAATTATTTAATAATAACCAGATCTATAAAGGGCGTTTCGACTTCACGCCGAACATCATAACAGACATCCCCCATTCAGGATTTTTATCATCAAAGATCGACTCGATGAACTTAACTGACCACCAATTCCATCCTGGAGTAAAAAGGTCTATTGTGCGTTGTAGAGCATCTTTACATTTCTCAAAAAAAAATTCATAAACACCAAGTTATTACTCATATTGATAGGCGTACTTGGCCTATTTAGTTAATCTTTTTTTATGAATTAAAATCAACCATATTAAATAAATTATTGACGAATCTGTTACCACACTATGCAAAAGTTGCTATGCAAGCATTACTAACTTCACAATAGTTATGTGTCTTGTCTGTGCAACAAGGGATTGTGTTCCTCATTTTCCACCAATTCGAGGGCTTTAGCTGTTTTTAAACCAAAAAATCCGAAAATACGGTGATAACCTAAGGCCTGTTTGACCTCACTATTGGTAGTTACATTGGTATTGTGATCGGCCGACAGCAAGGCATTCTCAATCAAATCAGCCTTATAGGTATTACCAATATTAAATAGCGACTTTGCCGCTTCTCTAAAACGCTCAACTTGCTCTAATGAAGTTTTTAATGATGGGTTATGAACTGAGGCCAACCTTAAATCAATCATTCTATTAATTGTGATTAACTGGTTTTCAGTTATTTCGACAAGGTCATTTTCAAATCGTTCTTCAGTACGAGTTAGGTAGGTTTTTAAATAATCATTATCATTTGAATGAGTCTTTAATTGTGCAATTTTAGCTTTATAGTCTTGATAAGCTTGTGATACTTGATAACCAGTATTAGTCTTAATAATTAATTCTAATATCTCACCTCTATCTTCTAAGGCCAGATTACCCATTTTTGCTTGAATTGTTGATTCATTATTTACAACTGGTAAATTCCCCTCTACTTGGCCAGCTCGATCATAGGCGAGGCTAACATGGGCTTTAAAAGGCTCATAAATACGAAGAAGGTCAATATCATCTTTTTCATCATTTCCTAACTGATTATTAAAATTTTCAGCGAAAGATTTCATTGCTAAATTGCCGTTTTTTTCAATAGGTAGAATACTTGCCTGAGACCAACCAAACTTAACTGCTTCACCCTGGTTTAAAAATGTAATTAATTGGGGAAATTGAGTGATATTAAGAGATGCAATTATTTTTTTAACATCTCCGCATATTTTTCTTTGGTAGAGTTCATAGTGCCAAGTGTTAAATGCAAGGATTCTGTTTGTCCAGGATATTCGATTGGCTGATTGATTAAGGCAGGTATAAGGTCCCTTTGTTGTAATTCTAATAACTGTTTTTTGGCTTCACCGCCAATTTTAAGAACCAAAATAGGCATAATATTCCTCTAAATCGTATTAAAGAATAATATTTTAGCATTAAATGATTAAAGGAATATTAAGGCTTGATGAGCTAGACCTCATTCTCTTTGCACAGGACAAAAATCATGAGGCCCTCTCCATTTGTGGATAAATATTAAAGGAAATAGCCAAAATCTTTTTAAATTGCCACAATTTACCACAGGGGCTAATGATCAAATCGCGAATAAAATCCAAACCATAGCGGAAGAAAGAATTCTGAGGGCGATTAGAATCGCGATGTCTTTTAATAATAATTGGTTTTTTTGTAGTAGCTTTCCATTCACCGACTTTGTGTGCCCAGCAGAATCCAATAGCTAATAAGACCATTAATTTTTCGACCCTTTCCAGCGTTGTCATATGAGTTTCTTCGAAACGAAATCCACGGCCTTTTAATGCAGAAAAAAGGCATTCAATTTCCCATCGTCTAAGATAAATTGGAATTGCATTTTTAGGATGTTTATTGGTTGCAATAATCATTAATTCACCTTTTTCAGAACGCGAACCAGCAAGAAAAACTCGTTGCCCAAATACGTCTACCGCCATATCAAATATTTTGTGTGTTTTAGGTTTTAAATCATTAAAAATTTTTTTAGCGGTGAAGAGTTTTTTCTTATTTATTCGAGCCATTGAACCTTCTTTTATCCTAATATAAAAGGGAATATTCTTTCTATTCAGCCACTTAAATAAACCACTACTACCAAATTCACGGTCGCCCAACAAACCTAAAATTTGAGAGGCACTAAAATTTTTTATGAAGCGTTCTATTAATGCTTTTTGTTCTTTTATATTTGAACTGCCTGCCTTAGGAAGGCAGGTCCAAAATAAGGGAATTGCGATACCTTCATAAGCAATTCCCAACATAAAAATATTAATTTTTTGTTTTCCCCAATACCAATTTGTTCTATCAATAGTTAGGTAAACTTTTTGAGTATTTGAAAAAAATAATTTAAAGATAAATCGCGCAATAATCGTGTAATCAATTTTAAATTTTGCAAAAAAACGTTGTAGCCTTTTATAGCGTGAATTAACCTCTGCTTTAGAGGGAAAAGCCACTGCTATTTCGCTTAAATTGACAGAGCGAACCGCAAATAAACCTATTAACATGCGTGCAAAACAATCTAATCTAGCCTTGTTCCAAACCAGATTATCCCCTAATATTCGCTGTAACTCGCTGACTTTATTCATATAA
>JACCSX010000081.1 GCA_013812775.1 Tatlockia sp.
GTTTGAAATTGACTGAAATCAAAATTAGCTAAATCTATTTCTTTATTATTCATGCTACAGCTCTCCTATTTGTAAAAATTATAACAATTCTTAAAGAGCTGACACACTTATTTGAACACTACCGAAAGACTCTTTTTTCTTTCATCCTGTTATGCTGTCTCATCCTTTAGAGGAAAAAGAGTTACAAAAAATCGATCTACAACTCTTTGCATTTGAAAGAAAATACGATGGCATAAGAGTGCAGGTTGTTGCAACCCATGAAAAAAAAGCACTTTTTACACGTACAGGAGAAAACATTAGTCCTAGCTTTCCAGATTTGCTAAGTTCGATAGAGGGATCAGTGGTATTAGATGGTGAATTAGTCATTCAGACTGAAAAGGGCATAGGAAGTTTCAAGGATTTACAGCAGCGATTGAATCGAAAATCCTTATCTAAAAAATTATTAGCTGATTTTCCCGCAGCGCTTATACTCTACGATATTTTATCCTGGAATGAACAGGATCTTCGCACTCTGCCTTTTATTGAACGACGACAAAAATTAGAAGAATGGCTGGCCTCACACTCAGCCCCTAACATTCTAATCTCTGATTTATTAACCAAGCGAGATGAACATAGTTTATTGCAATTAAAAGAACTGATTCTCGAAGAAAATAACCCTGCAGTAGAAGGACTGATGATTAAACATTTACAAAGTCCTTATCTGGCTGGTCGGCCAAAGGGACATTGGTATAAATGGAAACGTGACCCTTTAATAGTTGACGCAGTCTTAATGTATGCTCAACGAGGACATGGTAAACGCTCTTCCTATTTCTCTGATTATACTTTTGGATTGTGGCAGGGCGATCAGCTACTTCCGATAGGTAAAGCTTATTTTGGGTTTACAGATGAAGAACTTTTACAATTGGATAAATGGGTTCGATCGAATATTATTCAGCGCTTTGGTCCTGTCTGTGAGGTAAAAAAAGGATTGGTATTTGAGGTTGCCTTCGATGCTGCTAATAAATCGTCCCGCCATAAATCAGGCGTTGCTCTGCGATTTCCAAGAATTCATCGTATAAGATGGGATAAGCCGGCAGAGGAAGCAGATCAACTTGATACTTTATTAAAATTAATAAAATAAATTAAAGAGTACATCTACTCCAAATCTTCCCAAAACTCTTTAATATCATTAAGTATGCTTTTTGAAACCAATTCTTTTGGGTCTTCCATAAACCAATCACTTGGCATGCATTGAGAAAAGGAAGGCTCCAAGAATCGGTTATCAAAAAGAATTATTAAACCCGCGTCTGATTCTGAGCGTATAACACGTCCTGCAGCTTGTACTGCTTTAGCCATAGCCGGATAAATATAGGCGTATTCCTTCCCTCTGTGATATTGATTTTCATAATAGAGTTTCATTTGTTCTCTTTCCCAATTGTATTGAGGTAAAGGTGGGCCAACTATAAAGGCACCAATGGCTAAATCTCCAGCATAATCGATCCCTTCGGCAAACATTCCTCCTTGCACTGCGAAAAATAAATGATTCATTTTTTTGCGATGGAGACGGTTAAGTAAATCCTTCACCTCTACTTCTCGCATTCCTTTTTCCTGTCGTATTAATTGAAAAGAAGATAGGGATTTAAAAAGAATAAAAACCTTATCTAAAAAATCAAAACTGGGAAAAAAGATAAAGTAGTTCCCAGGCTTAATAGCTGTAATTCGTGTAATTGCGTCCATAATCTTAGGGTAAGATCGGGCTCGATCACTGTATTTTGACGAAATTTGGGGAATTATCATTAGCTTTCGTCTCTCTTTTAAGAAAGGAGACATAAATTCTTGAGTCTTTAATTTAAATTCTGATAGTCCAATTAATTGGCTGTAGTAGTTAAACGGTTTTAGAGTAGCTGAAAAACCAATAACTTGTGCAAAATTACGATAATAATCTTTTAAAAAATTAGAGGCGTCGCAGCAGCTAATAGAGATTCGTTGCGGAGCTGGATCAAAAGATGTAAAAAAGGCCGCATTCCCTTGTGATACAAAATCGAGAGCTGCTGTAAAATCTGACCAGTAATTTATTAATTTTAAAACAGGATCGTTGTCCTCAATGGTTAACTCTGATTCCAGATAAGCATTTAGCAGTTCATTTAGCTTTTCTTCCTGCTTTTTAAATTCTCTCTGCGGGCATTCAATTAAATGGGAAGAATTTCGATTAGGTATCGCGCAATTAGATATAATCCATAAACAGTCGGCTAAGGCTTTATCTAATTTTTTTTGGAATGCATGAGGGTATTTTTCTAGTGCATTTTGGAGCTGAATAAAAAAGTTTGCTTCCAAGGTAGGGGAGTAATATTCCATGGATCGGTGTGGTAAGTTGTGAACTTCATCAATAATCAGATTGGGCTTTTCGGTTTCACCTGGTTGTAATTCAATTATGCGCAAAGAAGAGTTTGGGGAAAAGAATACCCATGGTTTTACCTAAACCAGTTGGTGCCTGAATTAATATAGGCTTTGTTTCAACCATAACCGTTTTAACATAATCAATTAGTTCTTTTTGATTAGAACGTGGTACTTTAAATGGAAAATCAAGTTGTAAAGAAGCTTTTTTACGAGAGTTAATCCTTATTTTTAGATCTTTTATTTCAAGAATTAATTCATTAAATCTCCTTTCAAGGTAATTTTCAAATTGCTGGACCTTTAATTCTAATGAAATCGATTGGCTCTTTTTATTACGGGTAGAAACAAGGAGTAAATTAAGTTCAGGTATGGTTTGAGTTTGCAGCCAGTGTATATAGCCGTAAGTTTGTAACTGCAACCAGTAAGGATGGGTTAATTCACTGCCCTCTAATTCCTTGATAAATTTTTTAAGATCAAAGGCCGTTTTAATTTCTTCAATTCTTATTGAGTCTCCCCTATAAATACCATCCATCCGCCCTGAAATTTGAAATAAGGTACGTTTAAAAGTAAAGGTATGAGAGATATGAATTTCCGGGCAATAGGTGGAATTTTCTGAAGATAGTTTAGATTGAAATTTTTGATGAATTCTAATGCCACGCTCTGTTGCAAAACCGAAACCTGAATAGGTATCAATGCTCCCAACTTTAGGAGAAGGTCTAGCAAAATCAACTACAGATAAATTGTATTTTTTCATTTTAGAGCTTGTTGCAGGGCAGGTTGGATTATATTCGCTCAAAGATAAGGATAGCTAGACTTATCTATAATTATTACCAACAGCAGGTAAGTTGGGTCAGTTTGACCCAACAATAATTAAGGCCGCCTACTCATTAATCCTAAAACAAGCAATACCACACATATTACTACGAATATAAAGAATAAGAATTTAGCTACTCCTGCCGCTGCAGAAGCGATGCCACCGAAGCCAAAGGCTGCCGCTATTAATGCAATGATTAAAAAGATAAAAGCCCAACGTAACATTGTTTTCTCCTTGGCTACAAACCACATTGTTAATTATAGAGCAAATTGAGCCTCAGAGGAGATATAGCAATAATTAGGACTTCTCTTTAACTCTAAATGTTCCGGCTTCGCCATTTGCATGGACATTGGGATTATACATAGACTCTGCCTGAATGGGCGGTAGGGTATAATTTCCTGTATTAATTGCCTTTATGCGATAGATAATCTCTTTGGCGGCAGTATCGAGGCTGGTGAAGAAAATCACGCGGTCTTCTCTTGGATCTGCATAATCCAAATTTTCAGGATTGATAGAGTCCCTTAGAACCTCAAAACCACCTGGCAATAGATCGACAATTGCTATGTTGCTTAAGTAGGGGTTATCAAGGGAGCGGACCTGAATATGAACTTCAATTTCCGTGCCGAGAGTTGTAGCTGTGATGACATTTCCTGATTTATCACGATATTCACGAAAAATTTCAATACCTTTTTGCTGTGCTTTAGCGGCACGACCTCGATCAAAACCAGCCTCCGTTAATTGATAGAAAAACTGCTGTCTGCCTGGATTCTTAAAGATTATTTTTGCAACATTCTCATCTACAGGCAGATTTAAATAGCTATTATCGTTTCCAGTTAAGATTTTCTCTTTACGGTCTGTGAATACTTCGTTAATTGAAAATGCTGCATTAGTTGAAGGTTGATTGGATTGTGCGTAAGCATTCAAGGCCAGGCTTGCGTAACCTGATAAGATAGTATTGAGTTCTGCACTATTTATGGCATTAACCAATGTTAAAACAAGCTTGTCAGCAACAGAGGCTAATTGCGTCGGAAAATGGCGGGCAACTAAATAGAGAAATTGGGCATCTGCTAGGTTGCTATCATAGAAATCACTTGAATCCGCTGGGTTAACCAGGGATTTGTATCTAGCTATCAAACTATTAGCTTCACTATAACTTTGCAACAGTTGATAGGTTGCTGCTATGTAGGATCCTGTAATTTCTTCCTGCCATTTTTGTGTTTTATCTTGATCCAGATAAAGTTGCAAATTGGTCAAATAATTAGTTGTGACAATTTCATTCAGAGTTAAAACATAAATAGCATAGGCCTGGATTCGCGCTTGTTCCAAAGAGGCTGGGGTTTGTCCGGCTAAATCATGTAAATAGCCAAGTCCTGCACTAAATAAATCTCTAGGTACATTATAATTTTGATGGCTTGCTTCGGTTAAAAATTGCATTGCATAAACAGAAGCAAAGCTATTTGAAGGATTGTCGCCTAAACCTGGCCAATAACTAAAGGCACCGCTAGACATTTGCCGTTGGCCAAGCATCTGAATAGTGGAGTTTATTTTATCCTTAATTGCTGAGGAATCCGTTGCAAACCAGCTTTGACCTGCCATCGCCAATAAAGGAAAGGCCTGAGAGGTTAACTGTTCAGTACAGCCATAGGGAAAACCTTCAAGATAACGATTTAAGCCAGCCACCAGAATAAGCGGACTAGATGATATTGCTGCCTCCACCTTACGATAAGCAGGATAAAGTGAGCGAGTTACAGGAAGTTGTTTTTGCGCGTCCTTCGAGCTGCCGCTAATGATAGAGGTGGTGAAAGCGCTGGCGGGACGTATAGATAAGGTTGCATCCATTTTCGATGATTTATCGCCAGAGCTTGCTATTAAACTTAGTTTTGCTGAACCAAGGAGAACAGTTGCGCGAAGTTTGAAGTGTGCGGTTGTTTCCTGACCTTCATTAATTTTGAGCTTATTAATGGCATCACCAATAATTTCTAATCCTTTAGTAGCTCTAAGTTCTACAGTTACTGCTGCATTTTCACCAGACCCTTTGACATTATTGGCAATACTTGCCGTGATCTCAAATTCATCTCCTGGTGCCACAAAGGTCGGTGTGTTGGTATTAATAATAAAAGGACCGCGGATCTCAGATTTTTTCTCAGCGGTACCTACCGCATCTGAACTAACAGCAACTGCCATCACTCGTAGGGTACCATTAAAATAATCCGGAATTAGGTATCTAAGCTCTCTTGCGGTTGTATCTGAATCAACAATCCCTGACCAATAAACAACTGGTAAATCTGTTTTGCGCTTAAAAGGATTTAGATGATTAGCGAGCTGTTCTTCACCGCCATCGCCTCCAACTGCTGAAAGCTCTCTATCTTGTACAAATTTGGGCAAAATCAGATCCACAGTTTGTTGGGTCATTACTTCCAGAGCATGTTTCTGGAAAAAGAAAGCAAGCGGATCAGGCGTTTTAAAATTAGAGACCTGCAAAATTCCTTCATCGACTGCAAAAACAATAATCTTTCCTGGTTTATCTGTTTTATAAGCGATAGTGAAAGGTTTTCGGGGTTGGGCCAGTGCTGGCATAGTGAGCTCAATGTGCATAGCCTGATTATCATGATTCACTCTAAAAGGAACTACAGAATAACTTAAGGGAGAGATAAAAATGTCAGGTGAGTCCCAGTCTCGTACAAAAGTTACATTCACATAGCCATTACCCTGGAAGTCCTCGGGAATATGAATTTTTTGTACGGAACTGGTGGAATCAGTTTTAAACCACTGGGTTGAATAAACTTTGTCACGCTCAACGGTAATTAACCCAGCGCCAGTATAGGGCGCTGTAATTTGTAACTCAATGTCTTCGCCTGCCTTGTATTCAGCTTTATTTAATATAACGCTAAGTTCGGCATTTTTTGACAGCGGTTTCTGACTTGCGCCCACCACTGAAAATTTGAGTTGGCTTAATTCATTATTATCTTTATCGAGAATATTTAAGGAAAAATCCCCAATTTCCTGCGTAGGCAGATTATAGATGCTACCTTGACCATCAATCATAAAAGGTTTTGTATCGATAACAGTGGATTGAATAATAGACTGATACTGATAGGTTCCATCCGATTTTTTAACCAAGGTTGTTACCGGATGCAAAGAAACCAATTGAATCTTTAAGGCATTGACAGGCAAATGATTTAACTGAGGATCAATAGCAATAAAATTCACTGAACGTTGAGAGTTTTGCTTAATATAAGCAAGATCACCGTCAGGTTTATAACCAATAAAATAAGGAAGAGGGCTAACCAGAGCTGTTGATTGTGCAGCTACACTACGTCCGCCCTCTGCTTCAAATCCTTCAGCAAAAAAGGTTAATTGATAGGTGGCTTTATTAAAACGCTCCAGATGTAAATCAAACTCTGCCTGCCCCTTATTATTAGTGGAACTATCCACCAGGTTATCAGTGAAAACTTTGGCGGGTTTTTTTTGATCCTGCAGGGTATCCACGAAAATATAATCAGGAAATTTAGCAAACTGCACAGCTTTGGGTGCAAGAAGCATTTTTGCGGATATTTTGCGAAAGCTAGCTGGTGCACCATATAAATTCCACAGGTCTACCTTCGCTTTTAAATCTTTAGGCGAGATCCAGCCGGGTGTTTGAGTTTGCGAAAAACTCGAGCTAATACGCATACGGTCAGGTTGGAACTCTGCAACACGAATTGTTGTTGAACCTAAGAGGCTATCAGGATGAGAATCCTTAACGATAAAGAGATTAACAATATATTGGCCGGTAGGTGAGAGAGGATTGGTGACAAAATCCATACTTAGCAAGCCGCTTGTATCGAGGGTGAATTGTTGCGTTCGAATGGTTGTTCCGCGCGGATCGGTAACTCTTACCTCAAGCGGTAAACCAGCGGGTTGTGATTTTGCATAAGCCTGTTTCACAATCATACCGATATGAACGGAATCACCGGGACGATAAATACCTCTTTCGGAAAATAAATAAGCACTCAAAGCACTTAAGTCTTGACTGGAGCTATAAAGACCACCGGTATCATAGCGTGAGTAATTCAATTGTCGGCCTGCTTTATTATAAGGAATAAAGGAAACATCCGACCCCAATGCAGCCAGATAAACAGTAGGTTCCCTATCGTCTATAAAATCTTTTAAAGTGGGAAAGTTGGCGCGTCCCTGGATATCTGTAGTACGAGTTAAAACAGGTAGGCCGCTTTTTCCTAAAATAGAAAGTGTTGCGTTAGCGACCGGTGTTCCCTGAGTAATGGATTGAACAAAAACATCATGGCTTCCATCATTGTTGTCTTTTACAACCAGTCCTAGATCAGTAATTAAAATCAGGCGACTGGCTTTGACATCCAAAGCCTCATCTTTATTTCTATCCCAACCCGTTGCCTGCAATAAAAACAATCCATGCGGACCGCTTGAATTTGAAGAGGCAGAGAGGTACTTAGAAAAATCCAAAGCACTGTATTGTTGTTGGGTCAGATCGGTCGTGTTAAATTGCTTTATTTCCGAAAAAATCTCAGCAATATTCTGCTGTGTAAAACTCTGATTTATAAAATAGGGATTATTAAAATCACCCTCAGTTTGCGTAACTAACTGATTAACATTATCGGGTAAAACTCGAGCAAAGTTAAATTTTACCGCAGGCAGGCCACGCACAAGAACTGAAAGCTTTTTCTCAGAACTCAAGGCAAGCAGAGCGCCTTTGTGAATGAAACTAATTTCTTTCGGGAATTCTGGTACTTTTATAATTGCTCTGTAATCATTTGTTAATACAAAATCGCCAAAACCGCGCATACCTTTATCTATTTGGAGATAGATATACTGGGGGGTTTGCGCATTAAATTTAAAACTATGCAAGGTTGCGAAATTACGATCGCTTGGCAGGGATTGGGTATGAAGCGGCTTTGCCAGTGCCAGGATATTCGCTGAGACTTCCCCGGGATTGGCCCATGTATAGTTTGTTTTTTCTGCCTCAGTTGCGGTGGCCGGATAGTTTTTTGGTAATAAATAGAGGTGCAATGATTTATTGAGTTCAGGTTCGGTAACACCTAACGACGATTCAATCGTTAAAATTTGTTCGGGCCTATCTTGGGCATTGCGTATAATTGCCGCTGCGGTTTTGCTGACTTTAAAATAATTAGAATAGTCAGGAATTAGTAGACTGCTACTTAGCGCAGACTTTAACTCGCCAGAACCTGAGGCCGATTTAACACCTTTGCCAATCGTTATTAGAAGATAGCGGGATATTTCCGGTAGTGATATATTTTCCGAATGTAGGAAGGCTTGGCGCTTATGTTGGTCGTAATCAAAAGTAAATTTATACTTTTCTGCGTTTAAATCCAGCTTTGAATTTTTAAGCGCCTCTAACCTTAAAAATGTTTTAGCTTCTAAACTAGCCTTGTCTACCGGGAAGTTAAAATTAATTGTAGCAATGACTTTTCTGAGCTTGGAATTAACCGGATCCTGATAAAATTTAAAGTCTGCAATATTCGCTGCAAAAGATTCTGTTGAAAATTTATACTCATAGCTGGCTATTTTTGCTGTTGGCGCAAAGAGATTCTTTGCGACATGAATAGAATAAGTTTGTCCAGCTGGCCAATCTTCTGCTGGACTAAAAACAAGCCTGCTATCACCAGACCAAATCCATTTACCGGGCATTGCCGGTGTTAGTTGAATTCCTTTGCTCAGCTCTTTATTGATTAAATGAAGAGCTGCAACAGATTGACTTACAAAATTATCACCAGCTCCATAACCAAAATCTATCGTTAGATTATCGGGAATTAACTCATTAGCCAGAGGTGTAACCTGTGGTGCTCTAATTGATGCTTCTATTAATTTGGGTTGAGGTAAGTTTTTATACCAAAAATAACCATAGCCAAGAGCTGTGAGGAGACATAATAAAAAGCCGGTTGTTGCCCAAAATTGTTTTGGCCTGGAGACTGCCTTTTGTTGAAAATAGGTCAACCAGGGAGGGCTAGACCAACGAATTCGACCAAATAGAACTGAGAAAATTGTGCTGATTTTAGCAGCTATAAGTTTGAAGATAGGTTTAATCATAGGTTGTTCATCTGATTGGAGGTTGTGTTGGCTTGCGCATTTTACCTTATTTAGTTTTAGAAGATCTAATAATTTCACCGAAAATAGCCATTATTTGTTAGAATTGTTTCTTTTTGCAACTCTCTTTTAATAGCTTTAACTACTATGAGACTATTTTTCAAACTTTCAAGCTTCCTGGTTTTGACTCTTATTGTCAGCGCTATAAGCTTATATTTAGCCCCCAAGCCGCCTTTGCTAAGCGGCCTTAGTTTTTCGACTGCAGTTTACGATGATCAGCAACATTTATTGCGCCTCACGCTGAGTCAGGATGATAAATACCGTTTATTTACGCCTTTATCCAAAATTTCACCGCAGCTTAAAGAGGCGACTTTGTTGCAAGAAGATCACTATTTTTATTGGCATTTGGGTTTGAATCCCTTAGCTATGTTTAAAGCAGGTTGGCAAACCTATCTAATAAAAACTCGTCGTATGGGCGCATCGACAATCACCATGCAATTGGCACGTATTCGATATGGCATTAACTCAAAGAAATTATCTGGAAAGTTAGAACAAATTATTCGAGCTCTCCAACTTGAATTACATTATTCAAAAGACCAGATTTTGGAAGCCTATTTAAACCTCGCGCCTTATGGATCAAATATAGAAGGAGTGGGAGCAGCCAGTTTGGTTTATTTTGCAAAGCCAATCAATAAAATCAACCTGCCTGAAGCCTTGACCCTCACAGTGATTCCTCAAAATCCCAGTCAAAGAACGCCATCGAATAGAAATCTAAAAGATATACGCGATAAGCTTTTTCTTCGGTGGCTCTTGCATCATCCAGAGGATAAAAACACAAAAGCAAGCATAAACCTTCCCCTTGAGATGCATACCAGGCATACCTTGCCTTTTATTGCGCCCCATTTTGTTAATTCCTTAATAAAAAACGCTAAGGAACAACAAGAAATCAAAAGTACTCTGGATGCGCGCTTGCAGGCTATTCTTAAACGTATAAGCGCTAATTATCTGTTACGAAAAAAAGGATTAGGCGTTCATAACGTTGCGGTTTTGCTTGTTGATAGCCGTAATATGTCAGTGAAAGGCTTAATTGGTTCGGCAGATTTTTTCAATAGAGCAATCGGAGGTCAAATTGATGGCTCTGAGATAAAACGCTCGCCAGGTTCTACGCTTAAGCCTTTTATTTATGGTTTAGCACTTGATCAGGGACTGATTCATCCCAATACAGTTTTGAAGGATGTCCCTCATAGTTTTGGCTCTTATAATCCTGAAAATTTTGATTATGATTTTATGGGCCCAATCAAAGCGAAAGACGCTTTGGTTCTTAGTCGTAACATTCCAGCCATTTATCTTGCGAGTCAACTGACAAAACCTAACCTGCATCAATTGCTCGAAAAGGCGGAAATAAGACTTTTAAAGCCGGAATCCTATTATGGGCTGGCCTTAAATTTAGGCGCTCTGGAATTAACACTGAAAGAGTTAACGTCTTTATATGCCATTTTAGCAAATGATGGGCTTTGGTATCCGCTACGTTCTCTTAAGGATGAA
>JACCSX010000082.1 GCA_013812775.1 Tatlockia sp.
GTTTGAAATTGACTGAAATCAAAATTAGCTAAATCTATTTCTTTATTATTCATGCTACAGCTCTCCTATTTGTAAAAATTATAACAATTCTTAAAGAGCTGACACACTTATTTGAACACTACCGAAAATTTTTTTCACTCATAATTTGTTTGATTAATTGAATTCCTTGTATAAAGATATGGTTATCACTTTTTTTGTTCAATATCACGTATTTGAAAAACCATTGTTCGAATAGCCTCAATAATCAATTCTGGTTGAAAATATTGAATATAATGTTGACTTTCTGTTGCAATAATTTGTTTCGAATTGGGTGCTAATGAAACCAATTTTTTCTGCCCTGCTTGCCAGGCTTTTTCCATTTCATCCGAAGTTAATAAAGACTCGACCTGTTTGGGCAGTTCAGCAGCCTGGCCTCTTGATAAAACAGTCAATGGCATTGGCTTTAAGGGTTTGTATTTTGAAACTTCTTCTATGTAATCAGTTACCTTGTCAAAATCTAGGTTTTCAAAATTGGGATCAGTTATTCCGGGAGGATTGGGAATTGTTATTTTGAGATATTCTTGCCAGGTTTTTTTTCCAATTTTGGTCCTGAAACTTTCGGGATAAGCATCGACAAGTATTAAACCTGCAACTTCATTGGGATAAGCAGATGCATAGAGTCTAACGAAAATACCGCCAAGAGAGTGACCTACAAGGACATAGGGTCCGGGTTCTTTTGCTTTTTCTAATAAGGAATGTAAATCTTGGACAACTGATTCCGCACTGCGCGGCATTTTAATTTTATCGCTGCGGCTGTGATCTTTGATTGTCCAGCCTATTGTGCCTGGTCTATCGTAGACACAGACGCGAGTAAAGGCAGCAATAGCTGGAAAGATTGATTTTTTTCCTTGAATTGATACAGTCCAAACGTCTGAATCATTGCGATAGCCTGATTCTAGCAAAATAGTGGGGGAGCCTTTACCACTGCATTTTAGGAAGATCTTTCTGCCAGTACCGATATCAACGAGTTTTGCAAAATCATTAGAATTTGCAGAAGTAACTGCTTTTTGAATTAGGAAAAGGGATAAAAAAATACAAATAAGGTTTTTATAGCTAGTCATTAAATCATCGTGTTATAAGCTGAGAGTCGATTTTAATTCACTTTAATTAATATCACCACAGGCAACCAGACTTTGCCAGATAATCCTGGCCATATTGCTTTAAATAATCAATATAATTGCCTAAATAATTTTCGCCATAAAGTTCCCCAGAAATTGTAGAAATATTAAATTATTGTTACAGAAGATCCCCCGAGCGTCAGCGAGGGATCTCTGCTAAGGTATTAAATCCTGAGATTTATCGCGGTCGCTAGAGATGATGTGTGTAGGGAGTTAAAAATGTCCTTTGCAAAGCGTTTTAAACATTCTCCTTAAGTTTCCCTTGCTAAAAAAATACGTTGATTATGAGTAATCCAGCATGAGACTCAAATAGCTAATTCTGTAAGCTGGTTGCTATGTTGACCTGTTCTCTTTTACGCCAATTAAGTACCAAGGAAGATAATATTCCCGCTATTAACCCCCAGAAAGCTGCGCCTATACCATAGAGGGTGAGGCCAGATGCTGCGACAAGAATGGTAATCAGAGCAGGCTCACGTTGGTTTTCTTCCTCTAAAGCAGCTTTCAGGCTATTGCCAATAGTGCTCAATAGGGCAAGACCAGCAATTGCTAAAATTAATTCCTTTGGAAATGCAAAGAATAATTTAACAATTGTGGAGCCAAATATACCGATGAAGAACCAACATATTCCTGCAAAAACAGTTGATTTATAACGATTGTCAGGGTTGATGTCAGCTTCCTTACTCGTACAGATAGCAGCAGTAAGAGCAGCCAGGCAAATTGAGTAACTCCCAAAGGGTGCAAGTAGAAAATTTGTAAAGCCTGTCCAGCTGATTATTGGGGAAATAGGGGGTTTAAAACCAGAGGCATGAAGAACTGCAACGCCAGGAATATTTTGCGAGGTCATTGTTACAATATACAAGGGAATGCCAATGCTGAAGAGTGTAGACAGTGAAAAAACAGGAAAGGTAAATATTGGGGAGGCTGTTGTAATAGTGAAGTTATCTAAATGAAATAATCCTAGGAGCTGGGCGACTAAAATGCCGACTAACAGAACGAAAAGGATGACATAGCGTGGAAACAATCGTTTCCCAATCAAGTAAATGATTAGCAGAATACTAATCAGGATAAATTGGTCCTGCATGGCCGCAAAAATATTCATGCCAAAGTGGAGGAGAATACCTGCCAGCATGGCTGAGGTGAGGGAGCGAGGGATATGCTTGATAGCTTTTTCAAAAAGCCCGGTAACCCCGGTCAAAAGGGTTAAGAATGCTGCAAAAATAAAGGCTCCCACTGCCTCAGACATTGGGACTCCTGATAAACTAGTTACCAACAAGGCCGCGCCGGGAGTGGACCAGCCAGTCAAAATGGGCATGCGATAATAAAGTGAAAGTCCAATACAGGTCGCTGCCATGCTCATACCAAGCGCAAAAAGCCAGGAACTCACTTCTGCGGGTGAAGCTCCTGCGGCAGTCGCTGCTTGAAATACAAGTACAGCTGAGCTTGTGAAGCCAACCATTACAGCAACAAAACCGGCTACCATGTTTGAGAAGGAGAAATACCTAAGCATAAATGTCCTTAAGGTTAAATGGCTATTTTAAAAATTGGCTGGATTTTAACATAATTCGCTTCTGCTTATGTAATCACCTCGTTGCCGAATTGATTTACATTAAATGCAAAAAAATTGTTCCTCAGGTTTATGTCAAATTATTTTACATTGTGATTAATTTAGTATAAAATTTTCTTATTATTTTGATTAGGATTAAGACGCAATGAAAGCACAGGTTTTCTATTTTTATAAAAATTTTGGTCATATTGCTGTAAAAATAACATTTTCTGAGGCAAATGGTTTTTACAAGGATTCACCTATAGCTAATTTTTTAAAAGAAAATAATGAAATTTATTTTAATTATGGTGGTAGTCGGAGCTTTGATGAAGAATGTGAAGTCTTTGGAGAATATGTTTGTATTGATCTCCCTGAAACAACTAAAGGTACATTGAATTTTTTTAAAGAATTAAAAAAAACTGATTATCTGTATTGTAACTTGGGTGAGTTCGGAATCTGCAGTGACGAATCAAGAAATTACGACTTATTAACTAATAATTGTGCTCATGCAACCCTCGAAATACTTCGTATAGCCGGATATATCGATATAGAATCAAAAAAAATCCTTACTTTTCTCCCCTCTACTGTTGCTGAGCAGGTCGTTAATTTTGCTCAAAAAGGACTATCAGAATCCCGGATGCAAGTAATTGACTCAAGTAAAAAATCAACTGAGCAAGATAATAGAGCCTATATTCAAAGGCTTATTCAACTCAGCTGCGAACGTTTAAAAAATGAATTGATTTTTGGCTATTCTATTCATCGCCAATCTCGTCTTAATGATTTAAGCCTGCTATCAACCATAGGCTACGACGGCTCGACAGAATCAATGAGTAAATTGCTCTTCGCCTTTGAAGAAGCAAGTTGGTCAACCGCTGATGAGCTACAGCAATGCATTAATTTATTGCATCCTGGCAGGAATTTACAGTTGTCTATAGCTAGACTTTTTAGTGCAGCTAGCAATATTGAAGCAAGAAACCCAAAATTTCGTGATGACGCTGTGTGCGCAAGAGAGTTAGCCATGAAATTGGATTTAAAAAGAGTCTCGTTGGAAAAAAATGAGATTAACTATAAATCCTTTCAAAATGACTGTCTTGCTTTGATTAAAATTGACAGGGCAACGCTTGAAGCACACCGCGGATACAAAAGAATAGTAGGTAATATAGCGCTTGCAATAATTGGTTTAGGAGTCTTTTATCTTGTTGCCGCTAGCATTAATTACGCAGTTAACGACTATTTTTTATTTTTTAAAGAGACAAAAACATCCAGCATTATAAACGACTTTGAAAGTGAAATTGGTAATCCAAATACGACTACACTTGCTTAATTCACATTATAATGAAATTGCTTGATGTCTTTGTTTGGGTTCTTTAAGTTTAAAATGCTTTCGACAAGTTGATACATAAAGATTGTTTCCGCCTATAAGTACCTGTGCACCTTCAGTGACTGCTTGGCCCTCTTCATTAAGGCGTAAAATCATGGTTGCCTTACGGCCGCAGTGACAAATTGTTTTTATTTCGATTAGCTCATCTGCCCAAGCCAACAAATACTGGCTTCCTTCAAATAATTCACCCTTAAAATCGGTACGTAGTCCATAAGCTAATACAGGAATACTCAATTGATCGGTTATTTCCGTCAATTGATAAACTTGTTCAGAGGTTAAAAATTGCGCTTCGTCAATGAGAATGCAATCATATTTAGTAGGTTGACTCTTAACCAACTGATAAAGATCATCGCTGGCCCTAAAAATAGTGGCAGCCTCAGAAAGCCCTATTCTGGAATGAATTAGACCTTGTTGGCAGCGTGTATCTAAGGCAGGCGTATATAATAAGGTCTGCATTCCTCGTTCACGGTAATTATAACTGGATTGTAATAAGACAGTGCTTTTCCCTGCGTTCATTGCTGAATAATAAAAATAGAGTTTAGCCATAACAGCGCCTTTTTTTACGATATTTCGCGTATTGTGCAATAGTAAAGTGAATTAATATAATCTTTCTTAAGAATTTACGAAATGGCTTCTATGTCGTCTTTGTGAACTTGGTTTCGCAAAGACGACGCTAGAATCTTATTGGACTTCAGCTAAAAGTACATGCGCATTTTCATGGTGAAACTTTTGCCACTCACTAAAGGCTGCTTTGTATTGATGCAATTTAGATTTTGTATCTTCATAACGAATTGCGCCTTGATGAGATTTCTTAACCTCTTCAAGCCAATCTCTTTCCAGATTTCGCCATTTTGCATGCAATTTATGTTCTTCTTTAAATATTTTTAAATCATCTTCCGTAATTTGTTTCATGAAAATTTCCTTATTATTTATAGAGCCTCTTAAGCATATGAAAATTCCTGCCCTTCGCCAAACATCTAAGCTTGTGCATTTTGCACCTTAGTTCAAAATAAGAATCAGATTAACTTTGGTAAACAAAAAATTGAATCACTTTTACAACAGGCATTAGAGAAATTTTCAATACAAGTTGACCTTTTCTAAGCATGTTCACAGTTAGTATAGAAGGTCTTCGCGATCCCAGCCATTGCGATTTCATCTAATTTAGCAAGGGTGTAATCTAAGTTAGTATCTATGCCACCCAGAGTGTTAGCAGAATTCTTGATAGCTTGCATTGCACCTGATGTTTTCTTGAAGCCCGATCCGTTCGCGGTTCGAGACGTCGCTACTCGCTCCTCCTCACCGTAAACGGATTATGTTGGAATTGCTTAGATCTGTTAACTAAAACTTAGGTTAAGGAGAAGCGCTCCTAAAGAACTTCATAACTAGATGATTTTAAATATCGTTATCCCGGAATTAAGTGCAACTTAGGGAGCGCAGCTCGTTTAGTTGCACTTAATTCCGGGATCCATCCTTCAATTGGCAGGAAGTTATTTTTAATTGTGTTGACAGTGGCAATTTAGATTAGGTAAGTTGTTATTTGATTAATGAATTCAAAGATTTGCGACACTTAAATGAGAATAAAAAAAATAGTTATCGCTCTTTTAATGTCAATCTACCTCGCGCATAGCTATGGCAAGGAGCAGCCAACAGATATAGCCACTAATAAAAAGGCTGTTAGTAAAAAGGAGGTTAGTGGAACTTTTATTCTAGCTTCTGATTATATCTGGCGTGGCTATAGTCAAACAACCAACAAACCAGCCTTTCAAGGCGACCTGAACATTATGATTCCAAAATCACCGATAAAAGGGCTCTATACCAATCTTTGGTTTTCGAATGTCCGCTTTTTAGATGAGAACCCTGAGCAAAGACCCTATATTGAATTCGATGGGAGTATAGGAATCAGCAATGAAATTAACAAAGAACTCAGTTATGACTTATCGTTTCATAGATATCAATATCCAGGAACAACTCATTTTTCTTATAATGAGTTAACAGGACAGATCCAGATTTTTTTTCTTAGCTATTTTATTGCGCTTACTAATAATGTCTATGACACTGGAGGAAAGGCCATTTATAACAATTTAGGATTTGATTTGGATATTCCACCAAAATTTCTTTTAAATTTAAATAATGTCCATTTTAAGGGAGGTATCGGTCGCCATCAATTACCGCTGGTGTCAGGATCTCCGAGCTATTCTGATTATAATTTGGAACTGAATAAAAGTATCAAAAATTTTGTTTTTGCACTTTTATGGACTGAAGTTAGTGAGCATTCAGAACCCTTTGGAGGTAGCCAGGTGACTTTTTCTGTTTCCGCGACTTTTTGAGAGATTTTCTAAGGCAATCCTCTGATGTTATGCTGATTACACTATTTGTCCCAGGACGATTTATGTTATCAAAAGATTTTATCGAGCTTGGTTTTTCCTTAAGTTTGCTTGCTAATGCCTTGCTGTTTACCTCAAATTATATCCCTGCTTCGTTACAAATCGGCGAAAGGGCTATCTTTACTTACTTTTGGAGGTTTTTGTGTATTTCAAATTTTCACAATTTTGCATGGAATTTTAACTGAAGATTTTCTACTTGCTGGCGGTTATATCTTGAGTTTTATCAGTTGCGGTACGGTTACTATTCTTATTATTTATTATAAACATCTTAAAACTAAGTGATTTCTGGCTTAAGTTCAAAGCCTGTCAAGATTCCGGGACTGAAAGGATTAATTGGATTCTGAGTTTTTAATACATAGCGACCTGAATTGCCATTGACCTCAAATAAAATCTGCAGACTGGAACTATCATTGCTATCTACCAGAACATTTACTTTTTGAAGCATTTTAAAGAAAGCCCAAGGTCCGGTTTCTTCAAGGACAAAATGGTTTCCTTCGATGGAATATAAGGTGAGTTTGGCATTCGATTGCGGCCAGTTAAACTGTGTGTAAGAGTCAGAGCCTTGATTGTCCCTGAGGGTTATATTGCCGATGCTTAATTCCAGATTCGCAACGATGGGGTCCAAATTAATTTTTTGTAAGCTAAACTCAATTCTAGATGTCCCACTATCATCAGGGAAAAACATATTGCTGATTACATTGGCGCGAATGAGTTCATTGATGATGCTGTTTGAAATTGGTAAAACATAGCCATTCAATTCCTTAGGCTGCCATTGTGGCCCTGAGGTGTCTAAAAAAGGCTTGATATGGTTATTTACAAAGCTATTGAGTATGCCATGTGGAGCAAAGAAGAGATCAAATTCGGCAAGATTAACTTCATTGTTTTGAGCAGGATCAAGCGGGTAATGAGCAGCTATCGAACGCTGGTAGTCTTTATAAACCATCTGTTGCCATTGGCGATTGAGGTAGCCTTTTGATTCATTTATGAAGATAAACCAACTGTCATCTGCTAATTGTTTTGCCCATTGGGCCACAGGATCCGGTAATTGTTTGGCTCTATTGTATAAGGTACTCAGTGGATCAGAGGGTGTGCCGCCCATAAATCGGGTTTTGGTGAGTTCAAAAACAGTTCGTCCCTGGTCATTGATCAAGGATAAAGTGGTTAAGAATTTCTCAAGTTCATTAAGATTTTGGCTAAGCCCTTTTGCTGCTGAGGCTGACATTAAATTCAGATTAGTGAAGTGATTGGCAACTTTTTCATTGAATTGACTGGATCTATCACTGACTTCCGGTCCTGTTTGCTGCTGGATCAGTTCAATCAATTTGTTGACTGAATTAGCCTGATGCAAGACCTGGGTTAGTTGTCGAGCCTGCTGATAATCCTGAAAATGCAAGGGCTTGGTATGACGCATAAAATTTTGCCACCAAGTCAGGTATTCAAAGCAGTAAGCTTCTTGTAGAGAATCGGATAAATTATTGAGATCCTGTCTGGCTAATACCCAATTTTCCTGTTGTAACTGCGCAGCAATTTTAGGAAGGGCTGCTATTTCTTCTTTAAACCCAGCCTTTGTATAATAGTTCGGTAATTCCTTGACGGGCAGCTCAAAGCCTTTAATAACGAGCGGCTGCTTTTTCTGAGAAAAATTATTTTTAGCCAGCGTGTAATATAGATAGGTTGCTGGCAGGGCATTGAGGTAGTTACGAACATCAGAGACGATTTGCCTATTAATAGCTATGGGCTGGAGCGGTTGTTTTAGGGCATTTTTGAGTAATAGGAGCTGTTTATCAATGCTTCTATGCTGATTGTATGTTTTCCAATAATTGCTAAACCAGTTTCTAACCTCTTCTTCTGAGTAATGCTCTGGTTCAGCAAGCATTAAATAAATTTTTAAGGCCTCATATCGAGCGATCTGTGTTTGTGAGGGATTTGAGAGAATTTCCTCAATGTCAGCAATTAATTCCGGAACAAAATTGTCATTCAGACGATGTGCGGTATTATTGCGTAGTTGCGTTTTTAACTGTTCGATAGTTGGCACTGAAAATAGATTGGTTGGAATCTGATCAATCTTATTGGTTGCTAGTGATAGATGATAAAGGGCAGGAATTTTATCATTAGATTGCCCAAACAAGGCTTCATAGGTCAGTAACTCTTTACTAGCCTCATCCAGCAAACGAGTTGTTTTAGAATGCTGTTGTAAAACCCAGATAAGTGATAATCCTACCATTCCAGCTGCAAGACCTGCCAGCCATTTTTGGCTGTTGCTGATATGGGGAATGTAACGTTTGGTTTGTTCCTGGAAGGCATTTAATGCACCCTCGATGAAATAGGCACGATAATTATTAGATTGTGGGAATTTATCCTGGATGGTCAGTGCATATTCATGCTCGATTTTTTTATTTAAGCGATCGACACTAAGGCCACCTTGCTCAGCACTAGTGAAATAAATTGCTTTAACCGGGAAAAGATTAAGCGGCAAATTTTGCAGAAAAGACTGAACCGGCACACGCAAACTGGCAAGTTGCAGAGGAAATTCTCTAATAAGTGTACGTTTAATCGTGGAACGTGCCGGATGTAATTTATTAATCGTTTGTTGACCTAAAACTTCGATCATTTGATCGAAACGCTGTCTATAAATTTCAAGCAATTTTTTTCTTTGTGTTATATAACCTAAGGAGAAGCCTAAGGGCTTTGCCAACTCAGTGGGATGGTCGGTTTGAAAAAAATCACAAAAACCAGCTAAGGCATCGAGTTTAGTAAAGAGGAGTGCTGTATCAACTCTATAACCCAGGCCTTGAGCAAAGCGCTCTAGCAATTGGGCATGTGATTTGCAGTGTTCGGGAAGATTTACAGGCTCTACCCGTAATAATTCGCTTGCATCAACAGAGATTATAATTCCAGAAATTCTGACACTTTTATGACAACGATTTAATTGTTTTAATGTATAGGCAATAAGATTTTCAGTTTGATTAAGCCAGGATTCTCCAAGTTCCAGAATAACCCCTTGTTGATTGTAAAAAAAATGAGCATTGCTTTGGCCATCCACAGGGAAATGAGTTAAGTTAGACTGACGTAATAAAGTGGTTTTACCTTGATTTATTTTTCCTGTCATCAGAATAAAAGAGACAGGATTATTTTGTGGTTTTAAATGGCTTAGAATTCTTTTTAGGCTGTCACACAGCCCGTTCAATGCTTTATCCATCAATCGTCCAGTTTTGCGGTTAAAGTATGTCCGAACTGGACTGCTTGAGCTTGTTTTTCCAGAAAAATATGACTAGCAAAAATGCTTACTGCTAATAAAGCCACAGCAAGAAGACATCCAACGATTAAGGGTTTACGATCTTTGGGAAAATTTTCAATCGTTTTTTGATCATGGAATAAGCGATAAGGTTTATGAACTCGATGCTGGTGAATCAGCTGATACAACTCTTCAATTAAATTATCCAGTACTTGCCTGCCGTCTGCCCGTCCATGCTGCACGCCTTCAAAGCCTGTAATCAGGCAATAATAGGCAAGTTCAAGTAAATCAAGGTATTGATTTGGATTTTGTTTTATATAACTGATTATTTCAAAAAAACGCTGTTGCGGACCTTTCTCATCATCATGTGATAAAGGCGTAAATGCCTGGAATTGGTCAACGGTTCCATAGAGCCTGAGATAGTTTTTCCCTATTAATTCATCAATAGTTGCACAAAGCAAATAATGAGCAATGGCATCGAGTTCTTCAGTGCTGGCTTTAGCTTTTAAACGACTATGAAAGGCCCTCAGTTCATGTTCTATATTGTCACGAATTGAGTTTAGAGGCGGCAGTGAGGGGGCTATACATAAGCGTTCTAAAAGAGATAAAAGCGGACCTGCTGCGGCAACCAGTGGATTAGTAGTAAAAGGCGCAATAAATAATTTAGAGCGATAATACCCTTGCGGCATGTTGTGGGTGCCAGGTAATGACAGTCGGCTGACGAATGAGACCGAAAGTTGTTCGGCTGCCATGGTTTTACTCCAAATGATTTTGAATTTCTATATCTCTTCCTGTTGATTTAAATTCGGAACGCTTTGATTTGCATCGAGAATCCATCAGATTTACTTAAGAAACGAAGAGTTCAATGATAATACGTCATCTCTAGTGCCTTGTCGATAAGGTAAATTAAATCAAATTAGAGCTAATTTTAACCGGAATTGAGGGTCCATTCTCTATATTCAGCGGAATTTTCGAATCCAGGACAATGCCCTGGGATTAGGGATAAGTTGATTAACCCCGTTCACTTAAGAAAAAAATTAAAATATTGCAACAAATCAGTCCTTAAGAGTTAAAATAGATTGTATTTAAAATATCCAGGTAAAATAAGATGTTCGCCAAACTAATAATCGCTTTAACTCCTATGGTGCTTGCGCTGCCTCTGGCAATGGATATTTATGTACCAGCTATTCCACATTTAACAAGAGAATTTCAAGCCACGGATACAGAGATGTTGATGACCTTGAATCTGTTTATGCTAAGTGCAGGATTAATGCAATTAATTATTGGTCCTGTTTCAGACCATTTTGGACGTAGAAAAATCGCTGTATTGACGATTTTATGTTTTGCTGTCGCCTCCATTTTTTGTGGTTTGGCAACTAATGTAAATGAATTAATTTCTTATAGAATTATTCAGGCTTTGGGATCCTGCGGCATGATGGTTTTGGCTTTTGCTATTGTGCGAGATTTTTATGACGGTGATAAATCAGCGAAAGCCTATAGTTTTTTAAATGGCATGATTTCCTTCTCGCCGATTTTTGCTACCTTCATTGGTAGCTATCTGGATCTTTATCTCGGTTGGTCATCGACCTTCTGGGCTCTTTTATTAGTTGCCATACCGGCACTATTTACCCTAGGCTTCTGGCTTGAGGAAAGCTTGCCTAAAGCGAAGCGTGCACCCTTAAGCACCAAGGTATTTGGCCAATATCTTCAATTAATCCGAAATCAGGATTTTGCGATATATACCTTGGCTTCTTCTTTTGGTCATTGTTATTTTTATTTATTTTGTGCCTTATCACCTTATTTGATTATCCGTACTCTGGAAATTCCGCAGACTCATTACGGCATTTATTTCTGTTTCATGGGAATTTCGGTGTTGATTGGTAGTTTTATCGGTGGTTCTATTGTTGAACGTTTAGGAATTTTTAAAACCTGTTTACTGGGTTACTGCCTTAGTTTTGTCGGTGGTATGTGGATGTGGCTTTGGTATCTTGCGCAGGGGCTATCTATACACAATTTCATTTATCCGATGTTATTAATTGGCACTGGCGGTAGCTTCTGTATGGGAGCAGGCGCTGGTGGCGCGATGGCTCCGTTTGAGGAGTCAAAGGGAGCCGCAGCTGCAGCAGTAGGTGCTTTTCGCTTCCTCTTTGCTGGCCTGGTTGGTTATTTCCTTATTAATAAAACAGTGAACTCAACCTTGCCTCTGGCCATTCCTGCTGTTGTATTCAGCCTGATTGGTTTCTCTGTTCTTCTTTTAGCAAAACGGGAATCAAGCAGATCGATAGTTAATATTGATTGATTCAATAAAAATATTCGATTTTACTTATCATTATATCTTATCTAAAGTTAACTCAAGTGAACTGAATTATTCTGTTTACATTTTAGCTTGCAGAGTTTAATCCCTGCGGTGTAGAGGAGAAAAAAATGATTAGAGTAGGCAATAAATTCCCTGAGTTTCAACTCAAAGCAACGATTAGCCGAGATCTAAAAGATGCCTTTAAAGTGGTTTCTAACCAAACTTATCCAGGCAAATGGTTGATTGTATTTTTCTGGCCAAAAGACTTTACCTTTGTCTGTCCTACGGAAATTGCTGAATTTGGTAAATTGAATACTGAATTTACTGATCGAGATACCCAGATTTTAGGTGCAAGTATTGATAGTGAATTCGTTCATTTAGCCTGGCGCAATCAACATCCCGATTTACATGATTTACCTTTTCCAATGCTTGCTGATATCAAACGCGAGTTGACTCAGGCTCTTGGTATTCTTGATGAAAATGAAGGCGTGGCGCAACGTGCGACTTTCATTGTAGATCCTGAAGGCATTACGCGCTTTGTTATGGTGACAGATTTAAATGTTGGCCGTAATCCCCAGGAAGTACTTCGCGTCCTTGATGCTTTGCAAACTGATGAGCTTTGTCCTTGTAATTGGAAAAAAGGCGACGAAACCATTCATCTGGCTTAAGAAAATTCATTCGGAGAAAACTAATGTTAGAAAGAACAAAAGAACAAATACCAGAGTTTGCCAAAGATGCGCGCATCAATTTAACCAAGGTACTCGATTTGAGTCAAAGAGATGGTTTAAGCGAAGAACAAATTATAGGGGCAGCCTTAGCCGTTGCCTATCATCTAAATAATAAATTGTTAATTGCTGATTTAAGAGAGCATTGTCAGGATGAAAAATTAAACGAAGCAGCGAAAATTTCCGCAAGTCTGATGGCGATGACTAATATTTATTATCGCTTTGTACATCTTAGTGAGCATGCTGAATTAGCTCAGCTTCCAGCAGGACTACGTATGCAAGCTATGATGAACTCCGGAGTTGACAGGCTATGTTTTGAGATTATGTCGCTCGCCGTGTCTGCCTTGAATGGCTGTGGTGCCTGCATTAGTGCTCATATAGGTCAATTAACTGAACATGGGTTTTCAGCACAGACCCTGGGGCGAATTGGCCGAATATCTGCCGTCTTGCATGCAGTAGATGTTAGTCAAAAATTGTAAGCCTTTTAATTAACTGTTCCACAAGCTAAGCGATCGCCCCCGCCGCCCAGCGGTGGGTTATCGCTATAATTATCACCACCAATGTGAATCATGACGGCCAGACCATTAAGATCAGTGGTTTTCAGACGCGGAGCTAAGATTGGCGTAGTTGCTTTGCCGTCCTCTGTAACATATAACAGAGGCAAATCACCCAGATGACCTTTAGCATAGGGTCCTTGATGGCTCTTGTTATTTGTCGGGTCAAAATGAGCGCCTGCATCCATCCCATGAGCGGCACAACTTGGGTGTTGATGCAAATGAAAACCATGTAAACCTCGGGGCAGTGAGGAAAGTTGGGAACAATCAACAAACCATAATCGCTATCCTTGAATACAATTTGTCCCAGTTCTTTTTTATTATCTGCAGTAGAGTAAATCGAGACGGTTTTAGTCGCTGCCTGGCTTGCTATGGCAAATAATGATGAGAGTACTAAGGTCGTGAATTTATTCATGATGCTCCTTGCTTTTCGGTCAATTTTTAAGGCAATAATAAAGTCTACTTTGTTTTTAATGAGCTAGCTATACCGAGCAAGAGGACAAAATGAAGCAAACAAAATTCAAGCATCAGAAACATTTTAAAAGTCTGCAAGCCCGCTGGTCGTCCTGGCTAGCTCTTCTTATTCTGGCACTCCTTTATGAAACCTTACCAAAAACTTTCTACTGGGGGCCGCGTGGTTTGATGATAGGTCTGGTATGTTTATTAATTATACCGATGACTATTACACATTGGCATGATAGTTATCGTGTGAATCGAATACTCGTTTTAACTGTTAATCTAATTACTACCTTATATATGATTATTTCAGTGAGTCGACTTATTATAGTGGCACTGGAAGGGCGAATTGAACCTAAACATTTGCTCGTTTCATCAGTGCTGTTGTGGGTAGCAAATATCCTACTTTTTGCCTTATGGTATTGGGATCTGGATGCAGGCGGACCTAGAAAAAGGGAATTAAAAGAAAACATTGGAGTAATAGCCTTCTTGTTTCCGCAAACTCAAATTGCAATGACACAAGAATCTGGCTCCTTGCCTAATTCTATAAAAAATTGGGAACCAACCTTTGTCGATTATTTATTCTTAGCCTTTAACACCAGTACAGCCTTTTCGCCCACGGACACCCCAGTGCTAACAAGATGGGCAAAATGCATGTCAATGACTCAGGCGCTGGTCTCTTTGACAATTGTTGTAATGCTTGCTGCAAGAGCTATAAACGTAATAAATTGAGATGTTTTTGAGGTTAAATATTATAAAATTATTAAAAGCCTTATACTAATCTTTTCATTTTCACTGAGATTTCAAATGGAAATTGATGAAACACCTTTTAAGGCTATTTTTAAACCCCTTGATTTAGGTTTTACTCAACTTAAAAACCGAATAGTGATGGGGTCAATGCATACGGGCTTGGAAGGAGACAAAAGTTTAGATCGCCTGGCAATGTTCTACCGCGAAAGAGCCCAAGGTGGCGCGGCTTTAATTGTAACTGGCGGATTTGCTCCGAATCGAGCAGGCCGACTGGCTCCTTTTTCGGCAAAGCTTAGCACCTCTAAAGAAAGGCAGAGACATCTATTAGTCACCGATACTGTTCATAAAGCAGGCAGCAAAATTGCTTTGCAGATTCTGCATGCCGGACGTTATGGTTATCAACCCTTTATTGTTGCTCCCAGCGTTTTGAAATCTCCCATTAGTCCTTTTAAGCCTTGGGGAATGTCGAAGCGTCGTATTATTAGTACCATCCGCCATTTTGCCCGTTGTGCGCGTTTAGCTAAAGAGGCAGGCTATGATGGGGTGGAGATTATGGGATCTGAAGGTTACCTTATTAATCAATTCATTGTTAAACACACCAATCAACGCCAGGATGAATGGGGCGGCAGCTTTGCCAATCGCATACGTTTTCCAGTGGAGATAATTTCTGCAATAAGGGAGGTTGTTGGTAAGAATTTTATAATTATTTATCGCCTTTCCATGCTTGATTTGATAAAAGACGGTTCCAGTTGGGACGAAGTTATCCTTCTTGCCAAGGCGATTGAGCAGGCAGGAGCTAGCCTGATTAACACCGGTATTGGCTGGCATGAGGCGCGTATACCCACAATTGCGACGATGGTGCCTGCTGGGGCTTTTGCAGAGATCACCAAGCGCCTTAAACCCGAACTTGGAATTCCTCTAATAACCTCAAATCGCATAAATACCCCTGAACTCGCCAATAGTTTAATTGATCAAGGCTTTGCCGATATGGTTTCAATGGCGCGACCTTTCTTGGCTGATCCACTCTTTGTCGAAAAAGCAAGGTTAGGGAAACCTGAGGCAATAAATGTTTGCATTGCCTGTAACCAAGCTTGTTTAGATAGGGTTTTTGTCAATAAAACCGCTTCCTGTCTCGCAAATCCACGAGCCTGTCATGAAACTGAACTGATTTATCGACCAGTGCAAAATCCTAAAAAGATTGCAGTTGTCGGAGCAGGGCCTGCTGGTCTTGCCTTTGCGGCTGTGGCTGGGAAACGAGGGCATAAGGTGACCTTGTTTGAAAAGTCTGACATTTTAGGAGGTCAGTTTAATCTGGCAAAAAAAATACCCGGCAAACAAGAGTTTGTTCATACCATTAATTATTTCACCTATCAAATGAATAAATATGAAGTTGATATTCGACTTAATGTGCAGGCTAGTGCTGAAATGCTGGAAGGGTTTGATGAGATTGTTCTTGCTACAGGTATTAAACCCCGCTTGCCTGTTATCGAAGGCATCAATCATGAGAAAGTTATGTCCTATGTCGAGCTTATCCAGGAACGAAAAAAGGCTGGCAAACGTGTGGCAGTCATTGGTGCTGGCGGAATAGGTTTTGATGTGGCCGAATGGTTGACCCATGACCCCCATCGCCAAAATGACCAGGAATTTTATGATCAATGGGGAATTGATCTCAAGACTGCAGAACGCGGTGGCTTAAAACAACCCAAGATTTCTGAAAGTTTCCGTGAAGTCTATTTATTGCAACGTAAAAAAGAAAAACCTGGCGCGCACCTGGGTAAAACCACTGGCTGGATTCACCGTTTGAGTTTAAAGCATAAGCAAGTACAGATGCTTTCAGGAGTTAATTATGAGCGTATTGACGATGAAGGGTTGCACATTCGAATTGATGGCAACTCACAGGTTTTGGACGTTGATTCAGTGATCATCTGTGCG
Source organism: Tatlockia sp. (assembly GCA_013812775.1). Lineage (GTDB taxonomy): Bacteria > Pseudomonadota > Gammaproteobacteria > Legionellales > Legionellaceae > Tatlockia. The sequence continues at coordinate 16,414 of JACCSX010000082.1, forward strand.
GGGCAAAATGAGTCACGGGATTTATTTGAGCCTTTAAAAGAAGCCGGTCACTCAGTACATCTCATAGGCGGGGCTTTTAAAGCCTTAGAACTGGATGCTCGCCATGCAATTGATCAAGCTTGTCGTTTGGCTGCATTGATATAGGACCTGTTCAAGTAGGACTTGGCACTACCCACGAACAGGGCCATTAAATTGAGTTTCACAAATCTGATAATTTGACATTAAAACGCTTCATCCCTAGAATTCGCAGCATCACCAGGGGTGCTTGTCTACAAGCTGAGAAAAACCCTTAAAACCTGCACTGGGTAATGCCTGCGGAGGGAGAGTGTATAGAAGCTTGTATCCGAGGCTGCCTTGATGCTCATACACTTCTCCTATGCTTATACCTCTGCACAAAATTAGGAGGAGCATAGTGGGCATATCGTTGATTGGCTCTATTAGTTTAAATATTTCTTTCATTTTATATTTAATTCTCTATATCCCGCAGATTATCCATAACCAAAAATCAGCAAATATTTCACAATTAAGTTTAAGCTTGCATTTATTATTGTATTCAAGTTATTTATTTGATTTATGTTATGGCTTCTCAAACCAACTTCCTTGGCAATATAAAACTGTTTCAATTATTGGATTGTCGCTGGTTAGCGTACAACACCTTCAGTTAATTCAATTTTTTATCATGAATCAATGCCGATTACTGGCAAACCTTAGCATTGCAATTTTAATGGTAGCTTTGATTGGACTTTATTATTTTTTCAAGTTTGAGCTTGGGAGTGTACCTTATCAAACCACCTTAATTTTGGGCACGGCTGCACGTGTTACAGGCTTGATCTATTGCTTGCCGCAAATTATTAAAAACAAAACATCAAAATCAGCCAAGGCACTTAGCGCCCAGTTTATCTGTTTAAATCTTACTTTGGCTCTATTAGATACTATCTCTTCATGGTGCTTAGATTGGGGATGGCCTAATAAATTATCTGCGCCGATTACTTTTATTATGATGATAATCCTGCTCACTCAAATTAAAAAATACAACTTTCGACCTAGGGCGCTTGCGGGGGAATAAATATGATTTCTAATAAAACGCAATTTGGCAATATAGCTAAAATTGCAAAGCATACGCGTGGGCTTATTCTGGATGCCAGTTTTCATTCCGAAACAGGTCATATGGGAGTGCCTTTAGCTTGTGCTGATATTGTCGCCTATTTATATGGACAATTTTTGCAATTTCGAATTAAGGGTAAACTATGGCTAGCGCGTGACCGATTTATTTTGTCTTCGGGGCACGCTGCACTCGCTCAATATGCCTGCCTACATATGGCCGGATTTCCTATCACGCTTGCTGACTTAAAAACTCATCGACAAATTTATTCACAAGCTTCTAGTCATCCTGAATACCAACCACAGGCCGGCATAGAGGCTTCTACCGGCGCAGACGGTCAAGGTATAGCTTATGCGGTAGGTAACGCCCTTGCTATGAAAATGCTCGCAGCTAAACTAGCACCCAATCAACGACATCTTTTTAACAATAAAATAATTGCACTGGCAGGAGATGGTTGTTTAATGGAAGGTGTGTCCTATGAATCTTGTTCTTTAGCAGGACTTTGGCAGCTCAATAATTTAATTATTATCTACAACAGCGATAGTGTTTCTTTAGATGGTGATTCCAATTTAACATTTTCCGAAAATGTGGATCTGCGATTTTTGGCCTGTCATTGGGATGTGATTCACATTGATGGTCATGATCTTCTCGAGATGGATCAGGTTTTCTCCGCGCTTCGTAAAAAACAGGAAAAACCGACACTTATTGTCGCTAAAACAAATTTTGCTCAGGGGTTATTAAAACCCGCGTCTATTCTTGATCATAAAAACACATTAACAATCAACGAATTATTACCCCGGCATTTAAATATTGTTATTAAGATATGATATAATTATCCAACTGATTTAAATGGATTTTTACAAAAGATGAGCAATAAGAAGTTATCTTTAAAAGAGTTAGGTACATTAAGAAAA
>JACCSX010000083.1 GCA_013812775.1 Tatlockia sp.
GTTTGAAATTGACTGAAATCAAAATTAGCTAAATCTATTTCTTTATTATTCATGCTACAGCTCTCCTATTTGTAAAAATTATAACAATTCTTAAAGAGCTGACACACTTATTTGAACACTACCACAACCGGCGGAGAGTGGTATAAATTCTCAGGTCTTTGAAGTTGCTTTATTGCTTTGCATGCTTTTATGCCATCTAATTTAGGCAGACCTATATCCATCAGTATGCAATCGTATTCGTTGTGATAAGCCATTTCTATAGCTGCTTCACCGTCTGGAGCACAGTCCACCTGGCATCCAAGTAACTCCAGCATGAGCTGGATTATAAGCCGAAATTCCAATTCATCTTCCACAAGTAAAATGTGTTTCATTGAACGCTCCTTATCTAACTTTATTCTAAATTTAGGTAAATAAATCCCAGGGTTAGTGAAATTCACTAACCTAAAAATCAGGATTTTAAGGAAAAGATTAGTTGTTAGGTTTCATGAATAACATGTGTGACTACCCCACAGAGAGAAAAAATCATCTCTTGCGTGATATCAATGGCAGAGTAAAGCGGGTTTTCCGGTATTAATCGCACTCTACCCAATTTAGTTGATAAACGTTTTACAGTAAGCTCTCCATTGATGGTGGCAATAACAATCTTGCCGTCCTTAGCTTCCTTTGAATTATCCACTATAAGCAAATCGCCCGATTTAATACCCGCATTTATCATTGAATCGCCACTTGCTCTGACTAAAAAGGTTTTTTCAGGCCGCTTCACCAGGTATTGTTGGAGATTGATTTGGTCTTCTATATTATCGTCGGCAGGGCTTAGAAGGCCTGCCGACACTTTGCCTGAATAAAGGGGGATCGTATGCTGGTAATTTGGATCTCGCACCGCAATTACAGCATCCATTTTAGACAAAGGAACACGTACATGCTTAGTTTCCTCTCGTTTTGCTCGCCCAGAGCCATCTCTTTTACCACCATAAGTAGACATCAACTCACCACACTTGAAAAATGTTAACGTTTTTCAAGATACAGATTAATCTTGAGTTTGTAAAGAATAGTAAGTAGAAAATTATAAAATTAGTTATCAAGAGTTCATGAAAATTATAAACGGCAGTGACCAGCATCCGCTAATAATCAATCAGTTAAAGTAATATCTCTATTTAAACAGCGACTAAATCAATCGGAAATCGCCCGCAAACTGAGAATTGGTTGTACTTCAGTAGAATAATATTAAGCAATAAAAAACCGCTTTTCTAGAGATCTGTTCTGTATCGTTGGGTCGCAAAGCGACCCAACATACTGTTTAATCCCGAGAATAGAGATGGATAAAATCAACGCTTTTTAACCCGCCTCATTAATCTTTTTTTCTTTTTGATTTGTCGCACAGAAAGCTTATTTACTTTATCTTTGTACGGATTATTGGAACCTACAAACTCCAGTTTCAGCGGCGTACCAACTAATCCTAAATGTTCAACAAAGGCATTCGAAAGATACCGCTTGTAACTATCAGGTAAGGATTCCACCTGATTACCATGTATTACAATGATGGGCGGATTATGGCCTCCAGTATGAGCATAACGTAATTTAATTCGTCGACCCTTGACCAGCGGTGGAGTATGTTGCGCTGTAACATCTTGTAGCAAGCGTGTTAATTTGGGAGTTGAAAATTTTTGTGTTGCAGATTGATAAGCTTCATCAATATCCTTAAACAACAAACCAACACCACTACCATGCAGAGCGGATATAAATCGAATTTTGGCAAAATTAACAAAATGTAATCGGCGTTCCAAATCGTTACGAACATGATCCTTATGATCTTCCTCCAGACCATCCCATTTATTCACAGCAATAACCAAAGCTTTACCCGCTTCGATTATCATAGCTAAGATAGTCATGTCCTGATCAGTTAAGCCTTCACTGGCATCGAGAAGGATCATACAAACATGGGATTCTTTTATTGCCTGTAAGGTTTTTATGATTGAGAATTTTTCAATTTTCTCATCGACACGTGAGCGTCTACGCACACCGGCTGTATCAATTAGAATATAAGGGTTTCCAGCACGCTCAAAGGGAATGGAAATACTATCCCTCGTGGTGCCTGGCATATCATAAACAACTACCCGCTCTTCACCCAAAATACGATTAATCAGAGTGGATTTCCCAACATTGGGTCTCCCTGCAAAAGCAATTTTTATAGTTTTATCATTGCTAAGCTCTTCGGGTTCAGGCGGTTCACTAAGGGGTAAGGCCTGCATTAGCGTTTGGATACCGCGACCATGCGAGGCTGAGATAGCGTATATCTCATTAAAACCAAGGCTTTGAAATTCCGAACAAACCAAATCTTCGTCCAGTCCATCTGCCTTATTCACCACCAATAATACGGGCTTATTAATTTTTCGCAAACGCAGGGCAATGCTTTCATCAACACCAGTTAAGCCAGAGCGACCATCCACCAGGAATAAAATAAGTGAAGCTTCTTCGAGTGCCATTTGCGATTGTTTTGACATTAAGGCATCAACCGCCAAATCATCAACGCCGACGCCACCAGTATCAACGACGATAAAGGGTTTATCTTCATATTGAGCCTGACCATATTGTCTGTCACGGGTTAAACCCGGAAAATCAGCAACCAGAGCATCCTGGGTACGCGTAAACCGGTTAAAAAGTGTAGATTTTCCCACATTGGGACGTCCAACAAGGACAATAACAGGAATCATTAATTAGCTCACTGAAAAACGACTTAATTTGCCATTGATAGACATGACATAAATATTGTTACCTGCAACAGAAGGCGCAGTTACAACAGCCCCACCAACTTGAGAACGGGAAAGTAACTCGCCATTTTGAGTGGCAATTACATGTAACAAGCCAGTTTTATCACCAATTATCAAACGATTTCCCATCAAAACAGGCTCAGTCAGCCCTCTAGCCTTTAAGGCGACCTGCTTCCAATTAACGCGGCCATTTTGACGATTAATTGCCCAGACAATATCATCACTATCCGTTAAATAAAGTGTTTGACCATCAATAGTCATGTTTTTATAGACAGAAGCCGGTTTACGCCAGATAAATTGACCATCTGTTAGGGATAGAGCGCCGATATAGCCTTGATAAGATGCTAAATACGCGACATTACCACGGACGATGGGATCAGCATCAATATCGACCAAACGTTCTACATCACTTGCGCCACTGGCAAAAGCAATGCTCCGTTGCCAGACTAAATTACCTGTGCGTAAATCAATGGCATCCATCTTACCGTCTGAGTAACCTACAAGTACCATATTACCTACGACAACTGGAGACGAGCTCGCCTTTAAAATAAGACTGGGCGCACCGTGTTCTACCATCCATAACTTTTCGCCATTGGCTAAGTTATAGGCATATAAATTACCATCTATTGTTTTGGCGATGACTTTATTATGGCTAATTATTGGCTTCGACAAAACGTCTCCAGAAGCCTTTGCCTGCCAAAGTTCAGAACCATCCGACTGTTTAAGCAAGACAACAGATGAAGCGTCCGTTCCTAAAGCAATATAACCAGAGCCGATCGTTGGGCCACTTACTATCCCACTATTCAGATTTTTTGCCCAAAGCAATTTACCGCTGCTTTTATTAACTGCCTGGATCAGGCCGCTGGCATCAGCGGTGTAAATGACATTGCCAATTATTTCGGGCTTTAGTTTAAGATTAGCATTTCCTCTTTGCGACTTACCGATTGGAACCGACCATTTTTCAGTGATTTTTACATTATTTTTAATCGGTTCTAAGGCTGTAGGTGTCGGCGAATTATCCTTGCCCAAGATATAATCATCAACCTTTGTACAAGCTTGCAAGGAAACACATAATGCTAAAATGACTAATTTATTATTAATATGAAACATAATACCTCTTTAATTAAGTGCTTGAGCAGCACCGCCACTGATATTCATAGACTGATTCAGTGCGGCCAACTCATTTGTTTTCATTTCAAGATAAAGATTTCCCATTCCATTTGTACGGACTTCCGTTATTGCTGCCTTATAGGAAAGAATTGCTTGTTGATACTTGCCTGTTGCCGTAAAAATATCCCCTTTCAATTCATTCACAACCGGCATATAAGCATTGTCATCGACAACTGCTAATTCAGCCAAAGCTTCACTGTATGCTTTTTTTGACGCCAGTAAACGGGCAATACGTAATCTTGCAACTTGTTTTAAAGCTGACATTTTGGAATTGTTTATTACATATTCCAGAGATTCCTGGGCTTTATCATAATGTTCTTCATTGACTTGAAGTTTAGCCAAAGCCAGATGTGCCGCATCTGCGTAAACTGTTTTAGGATAATCCTTTATCAACTGGTTTGCATAGGATTGTATCCCTTTATCATCCTTGTTTGAAAAGGCAACCATGAGATGCTCATAAGCTGAAGAAGCTTGCGAGGTAATCTTTTCCTGATGCCAGTTCCAATACTTATTACCTGCAATGACTAGCAAGATTAAAGACAAAATTACTGTCAGAATATTGGAGTACTTATTCCACCATTTTTTGATTGCTGCTAATTGTTCTTCTTCTGTCATATAAAAAGTCATTTTATACTCCTGCATTCCTATTTTTATTTACGGACCCAAGAGTCTGTAAATACGTAGTTAATTCCCTTTGTGGGATGGTTATTTGTTCTTCATAATTTCTTAAATTTTTTATACTTACTTCTTTAGCTGCAATCTCATCTTCACCCAGAATTAAGGCGAAATCAGCGCCACTTTTGTCCGCTTTTTTAAACTGACTTTTAAAAGCCCCTCCTGCTGTGTTCGTAATAACCTGCCAGTTTCCGATTTTTGTTCTTATCTCTTCAGCAAGAATGAGTGCATCTTGCATTGCTTCATTACCATTAGCAATAATAAACAATGAAGGCGCTTTAATAAAATTCTGGGAAACAGCCAGAGTTTCCATTAACAACAGCAAGCGTTCAGCACCCATTGCAAAACCAATTGCCGGCGTTGGGTTTCCTCCTAAATGTTCAATCAGTGCATCATAACGGCCACCAGCACATACAGTTGCCTGACTTCCTAATTTGTCTGTAACCCATTCAAAAACGGTATGACCATAATAATCCAAACCCCGAACCAGGAAAGGATTGATTGAATAAGGGATTCCCAATTTTTGTAAACCCTCACACAAATCGTTAAAACGTCCTCTGCTTTCAATTCCCAGAGAATCAATCAAGCGCGGAGCAGCATTTATGAGTGTTTGCATCTCAGGATTTTTTGAGTCAAGTATTCGCATTGGATTTTTTTCAAGGCGACGTTTACTATCCTCATCAAGCCTTTCAAAATGAGTTTTGAAATAGACAACAAGCTTTGCTCGATATTCCTTACGCTCTGCCAGTTCACCCAAGGAATTAATTTGCAAACTCAGATCTTCATCAATACCAAGTGACTTCCATAGACGCTTACATAAGGCGATAAGTTCTAACTCTATGGCAGTGTTGGCCATGCCAAAGGCTTCAACACCAAATTGGCAAAACTGTCGGTAACGACCTTTTTGAGGTTTTTCATGGCGAAACATCGGACCAATATACCAAAGTTTTTGCTGCTGATTATGCAACAACCCATGTTCTAAGCAAGCACGAAGACAACCCGCAGTGCCTTCCGGCCTTAAAGTCAAACTATCACCATTCAAATCATTGAAAGAATACATTTCCTTTTCAACGATATCAGTAACCTCACCTATTGTTCGCTTAAACAATTGCGTGTTTTCCACAATTGGAAAACGAATTTCATGATAGCCATACTGTAGCAAACAGGAAATGAATGCCTCTTCAAGTCGACGCCAGGCTGGAGTTTGCTGAGGTAGAATATCATTCATTCCTCTTACAGCTTGAATTTTCTCAGCCACCGCTATTGATCTCCATTGGTGATAGTTTATTCGTTATAACTGGTGGATTGAGCAGGGAATGCATTTTTGACAAATCAGTCAAACGGATTTCATTTTCCACCTTAGTTGGAGCTAGCTCTGCAGCTACAGGTTTGCTTTTTCCTGAAAGAACTTGTGGGCTGTCATTATCTTTTTGCCACCAAAAACTCACTACGACAATTGCTCCTACAGCAATTAGGCCCGTTAGGATACGAACAACATGCTCTCCTTTATTCGACTCACGTCGGGATTGCCATAAGGCTTTATCCAATTTTCGCTCAGTAGAATAGGTACTATTAAAGATTTCTAATAAGGGCTCCGGCGCAACACCAATTAATTTGGCATAAGCTCGTAAATAGCCTTTGATAAAAACCGGCTCAGGCATTTGATCGTAATCATCTGCTTCCAGTAACTCAATAATTCGGACTCTTAGATGCAACTTACCAGCAACGTATTCCTGACTATATCCTTTTTTTTCCCGTACACGTGCCAGCTGTAAGCCGGGTTTTTCTTGAGTGCCATTATGAGATTCATCAATTGGTGTAGTCGTATTCATTATTTGCTCCGGTATAGATTTGTTAACTTAGAGGCAGTTGACACTTCCAAGATGCTGGCTACAACCCTTCATTCCCTCGCTGCTTTATGGTGCTCAAAAATAAAGGGATGGGCACTCAGCCTAAGGAAATGTCAACAGCGCCTCATAAAATTTGCAAAAGGTTAACAGACCCTAAAAATTGTTTAAACTATTATTCCTGCTTTATAATCCCTCTCATCTTCTGTCTTCCCTAAACTATGAGAAACCTCAATTGCCAAAGCTAGCAAAGCTGGATCATTTAAAGTAAGCTTCGGATATTGCTTCAATTGGACAAAGGCTTTTTCCACCTGATGCTGCTTAAGTTCTATTAGTACTAACTCATAAAGTGATTGTTTT
>JACCSX010000085.1 GCA_013812775.1 Tatlockia sp.
TGATTCGCAAGTTGACAAGCTCTTATCAAACATTCCTAATTCACGATAACAAGTAGCAATTGTAGATAAACAAGTTCCTACTTCGATAGAGCTCTCGCCTTTTGTTGTTTTATATAATTCATAAGCAGATTCACAGCTTTCCATCGCCTCTTTAAATTTTCCCTCTTTGATAAGCATTATGGCTTCTTTGTATAATTCAGAGGAGGATTTGGGCTTACTAGAAAAAAATCCAGTTGATATACCTTCATTCTTTTTGGGTGTATCCAGTTCTTTAATTTCCTTAGATAGACTTGAGTTGATAGAGGAAGGAATGGTTGGTCTTTTTGCCTGATTAATTGGAAGCTTTTTTTGAAGTTCATTTAAAAAATTATTCATGGCTTGAAGCATATTAAAAAAGGGGGAAGATACGGCATCATAACTAAGCACACAGCTAATTGGGCTGTATAAAAAATCCGTTACGCTGCTTCCCATGAAGCCAACCATGTCCTTTGGGGATGAGCTTTTAAATAAAGATGATAAAAGGCTACTCTCAAAACTTTTTTTTGGGCTTTCGTTATATTTGTCTGACAGATGGGTAAGTACAGTATTATAATCGACAGCTTTATCCTGTTTAGAAAAATATATAAATTTATTATCTTCACAAACAAGGACATTCATTCCTCCACTCGCACCTTGACGATGTTTTATCTCATAAGAAGGATGCCCTTTAATATGACAAAACTGCCCAGCTTGTAGCATGGTAAGGGTGTATTTTTCTTGCGATTTTACTTGCTTAGTAAAATCTATGAAGCAAAGGAGAGGATTAATATCAAGTACAGTTTCATCTGAGTTACCAATTGCAACCATTGCTAATAATGGCGAATGAATACTAATTAACATTCTACAAACTTTTGTAGAAACATCTTTCTTTGAACCAAATAAGAAATCAAATCGTCTCTCTCCCTCTTCTTTACCTACAAAATGAATTAAGGTCATTCTTAAAGCATTATATTGAGCCAATATAATCGTAGAGGTGCAATCAAGAATATGTTTATTCTTTAATAATATGGAATCTAAGGCTGCGCTGGCAGAGGTTTGTTTTTTCAAACGAAAATAATCCGGTTCTGTATTTTCGAAATGGGCTGAATTAAGCAATATAGAAGGAATGGTCTTTGACCCAACAAGTTCACTGGGTGCATCCCAAAAATAAAAGAAACGCTTGCCATAATTTTTGTTTATAGATTCGAGTGTTTCAAAAAGATACTTATAAAGTATAGGTTGAATATCAGCTCTTTCATATTTTGTTTGCATTTTATAAAATCCTATAAACTCTTAATTACTTTCTAGGTTATAAATTTGCAAGACTAACCCTTGAGAAATTTGCGGCCAATTATAGTTATGGAGTGATCATTTATCAATCAATTTTTCGGAAAAATGTCGTGTTTCTTGGACTCCCAGCAATTTCTCATGACGGGAGCGATTTGAGGTCGAGTCAAGATCTGGGGATATGACTATTTTGTATGGAGATTAGATTTTTTGTTTTTTATTATAAATTACATTAAATTTAATTAACCTATTTCCCTTTCTTTTCACTATTAATTTATTCAAATTTTATAAGAGATTTTGCTCAGCATTATACATACTCCTTGAAATCTCTTTAATTATATGCGAGATTAAAAAAATTTCAGGAGAATAAAATTGCCAAAAATAAATATACCTAAATTATTAAGTTATATGAACCTATTACTTTTACCTTTCTCTGTTTTTGCGATGGATACCAATTGCCCCACTGCCGCTGAATTTAATGAGCTACTTAAGCAACCCCGACAGATAAGAGGGGTGGTACAGGTACGGTTTATTGGTCCAATGGAGTTAGTGGTACCTGTATCTGGACCTTATAGGTTTGGATACGCACAACTTGTTAGAGGAGAACGATTAGTTTGCTCTTATATCGGAGAAGGGGTAGGGGGATCCGCGACCCTTTCGGAGCTAGGAACTAATTGTGAACAAAGTAATAAGTTTCTTTGGGACTTCGAAGGATTATGTCCTAATAATAATTCAATACAAGTTGACGCGACAGCATGTAAAGTTATATGTAGGGGATTTTAACAAGCCCGTAGATTGGGCCTCTGGCCCAAACTTATAAATTCGAAAATTCAAATGCAAATCAATTCTTCAATAATTAGGATAAAACTTTCATCCAAGAAGGTCTTATCATCTTAGAATAAATGAACCACTAGCAGCAACTGAGGAATGATACCCTGTTGACTAAGTAGTTTAAAACACCAATTTTGTCATTCTTTAACAGTAACTTGAGAAATTTGCGGCCTATTATAGATAGAGAGTGATCATTTATCAATCAATTTTTCTAAAAACATCGTGTTTCTTGGACTCCGAGCAATTTCTCATGAGGGAGCGATTCAAGAACGAGTTAAGACATGGAGATTTGACTATTTTGTATGGAGCTTAGATTTTTTTTAGGGAGATAAAATAAATGCAAATATAGATGATCCTGGTCACAAATGTTCCCAAATCCATTCGTAAAAAGTTAGCCTATTATTCTTTATTTATCAGGATTGTACTCGGATTTAGTAAAAGATAGGGAAGAAATCAACCCATATGAGAGGAGTTGGTAGTGTTCAAATAAGTGTGTCAGCTCTTTAAGAATTGTTATAATTTTTACAAATAGGAGAGCTGTAGCATGAATAATAAAGAAATAGATTTAGCTAATTTTGATTTCAGTCAATTTCAAAC
>JACCSX010000095.1 GCA_013812775.1 Tatlockia sp.
AGTTACCGGAGCCGGAGTACGACTTGGAAAAGAGATTGCGCTTCATCTTGCCAAAAAGGGCTATAAAATTGCTCTGCATTACTGTTCTTCTGAAGATCAAGCCCAAGATGTTGCTAAAAATCTAAGAAAACTCAATCAAACCTGCCAATTATTTCCTTTAGATTTTTCTCAGAATAACAACTACATAGAATACCTGACAAATATTCAACAGCGCATGGGTAGGTTAGACCTAATTATTAATAGCGCGTCCCTCTATACCGAGGCATCTATTGATGAGTCAACACAAGACCAATTTGAAAAAATGTTTCGAGTTAATTTACAAGCCCCCTTCTTTTTAAGTCAGGCCTTTTACAGGTGCGGTCAAAAAGGCGATATTATTAACATCATTGATAATAAAATTCATTTTAATCAATACCAATATTCCTATTACCTGCTTAGTAAAAAAGCGCTGGCTGAATTGACTAAAATGGCTGCGATGGAATTTTCTCCTCACATTCGAGTCAATGGGATAGCGCCCGGGGTTATTTATCCAAAAAGTTCGCGAACTAAAAAATACATCGCTTGGAGAATTGAAGAGATACCTCTTGGCATTCAGGGTGAAATTGCGGATGTCTTACAAGGAATTGATTATTTACTTAGCTCTAAATTTATTACGGGACAGATTTTAACAATCGATGGTGGAGAATCAATAAAAAATACAGGTAAAAATTTCTCCTCATATAAGGAGTAGAAATGCACCAGGTGATCTTATCGGTTGGCTCCAATATTCACCCCTATTCCATGGTTTACGAAGCCAGAAATATCCTTTCCAAAGAAAACAAATTAATAGGTTATTCTCATTTTATTAAAACCAAGCCGGATGGCTATCAAAATCAAGATGATTTTTTAAACGGTGCTTTTATCTTAGAAACTCGATTAGGTTATGAGGGGTTTAACAATTATCTAAAAGGCGTTGAAAAACGGCTGGGCAGGATAAAGGGTCCTATAAAATCAGGACCTCGGACTATGGATTTAGATATTATTATCTGGGATGGAAAAATTGTTCATGAGGATTTCCCCGCCAAAGAATACATTAGAATTCCGGTAGGTGAACTTATCGAAGAGTTTAAAGTTCAGATTGAAGATGACCATAATAGTGCAAAGCCTTAGCCCTTGATAAAAAATAAAATTTATCCAAATTTTTAGAACTATTGCGCTTAATATTATTCGCCGACGCCGTAATATCTCTATCGACGCGAGTCTGCTGGATAAGACTGGTTATATTGGAGTTCGCGATACTTAGGCTCAGATACAAACATACTGCTATAAAGGGGGTTTAGAGTCTAGACGTAATTAACCGATCTAATGCTTCATCAGCATTTTTTTCATTATTGCTGGCTAACTGAATTTGGATAATCCGAATTAGACATTCTGTATTACAAGCGTTTGAAGAGCCGCATGATAGTGTTCAATGCTGGCCAATCCGATACGAAATTAAGCTGATCAAATTTAACCTTAGCATAAAATTTGTCTAAAGTTTCTAACCTGTTATCGCTAAGCCACTTGAATAACTCTCTAGTGTCAAAAACACGATTATAGGTATCAATAGTAAATTTATTGCTGTTCTGAGATAATTTCTCTGAAAAAACTTAATGCGAAGACCATTAACCGACTATATTACTAATCGGAGCTCTCTTTCTGAATCAGTAAATAGGTCATTATATAAATCAACAGTAGATTGATCTCGACTACCTAAGCAAAAAAATCCATAAGTAGTGACTCGTTTATTATTTAATTCATTTTTAACTTTATCCATAACATCATGATAATCACCACGTGATAATCCCTCCTTTGATAGAGCAGTATCGATATGATTAAGGATTGCTACAGCTGCATTTGAATAGATTTTACCATTCATTCGCTTTCCACCACCATGACATTTAAATTCATGTTGATTTATTTTTTGTTTAATCGCGTTTAAACTTACTCTTAAATCAATGTGGTCTTCAGCTTCTTCATAGACTTCTTCATCTAGGGGAATTTCTAATATTTGACACTGACCATCTTCTCCGGGTAGAAGGAATTGAGTTGGAGGAGGGATATAGAATCGCGTATTAGTTACGAAATCTCTATCGGTTTGGTCAATATAAACTTCAGAATCTAAAATTGATGTAGGATCAAGTTCAGTAATGATAAGTTTAATCAAATAATTAAAGATATAACTCCAAAAATCATTGGGAATTGGATCCTCAAATTGGTCCTTAATGGAGGCTATAATAGTCCAATAATTCTGGATATGAGATAGGGTTAATACATTTATATAGGAATAGTGAAGACATCTTTCTTTAAGTTCAATGGAGCTTTTCAAACTAAAAGTCAGAGAATCGTTATCTGACTCGCATAGATAACCAAACGTTTCAGCAAGAATAGTCATTTCAGCGGCAACTCCTGTTGGTTCTTTTCCTGCCTTCTTTTGTTTTTCTATTGCATCATCCGTATAATTTTCCACATAAATTGGGGTCGATTTATCATAAACAAACATAATCCTGCCATCAGGAAGCCTGTGCAGTGGTGATTCTAAAAGCAAAGATATTTTATTGGATATTATAAACTGTGAAGATAAATGAAGTGGATTAAATATTTTTTCTTTAATTTTTGATTCAATGTCACCCAATATCTTGGCTAATGCATCATGCTGACCCCGCTTTAATAATTGCCCTGTTGTTGCAAATAGTATTTCACGCTGATGTTTTGGCCTAACGCTATTGGTGAGAAATACATGGTTGATTAGTACCTTAGCAATAAAATATGCCTTTGCATTTGATGTGTTGTATTTAACATCATCAGGTTCAAAATAGTTAGTACGCGGATCTTTTAACAGTGTTAAGACAACATCAATGTGTCCTGCATCAGCGGCTTCATACTAAGCTTTACTTCGGGTAAGAGCTTGCATTCTTTGTTTAGTCGATTTTGCTGATTTTTCAGCATGAGGTGTATTAGGACTAATCCTATATTCGTGTACTAAGCAGTTAACTACATTAAGATCCCCCCCTTGCAGAAGCATGGCATAAGGCTTTATGGGCATCGAGGGGGTCAATAAAATATTCTGTTTTGCCTAATATGAAGCGAACTACTTCGTAATAGCCCTTTTCTGCTGCGAGGACCAGCAATTTACCGGAGCAAGGATCACATTGTTCAATAAGAGACTTTATGATTGTTAATTGTCCATGGGCGGCAGAAACCCTGATACAGAATTGTTTACCAAGATCAGATAATTGGCGTACTGATGGTAAAACGTTATCACCTTCCCCTAATGCAACCTCAATGATCGCTTTCCTTTCATCAGATGAAAGCATACTTTTCCATCCATGAAGGTCGCGACAAATGAAAGAAGAAATTTTCATTTCAATGAGCTCAATTCTAATTTCATTAATCTTGTTTACTGAATCCGCATCCCATTTAAATAGCATCGGTAATACTCTTCCTAAGAACTTATTTGAATTGACAATTATTGACTCACAATGGTCAGCATGTTAACTCTATATGTTTTAGAGATCAATGGTTGAGGTTTAAACCTTGGATAAGAAATATTAGATTTACATCTAGGCTAATAGCGTTTTCAGAAGCTATTCAGAATAAATCCACATTTCTACAACAAATGAATTCTCTCCCAATTTATAGTCTTTAATGGCCTTGCACGCTGCATTCAGTAAATCATTCCTTTTTTTAAATGGGTGTTACCAAGCGAGAATTTTGGAATTAGTATGTAGATTGTGCATTTGACCAACTTTAAAACCCATACCTTATTAGGATCAATTAAGTAACAAATTGACCAATAATTAAACAGTGTATAATTTTAGTAATAATATTCTCCAGGAGATAGGGCTCAGACAGAGCCTGATCTTAGCTTAAAAAAATTCCATGAGAGCGCTTTAGCTCTTATCATTCACGGCTATTCAACAAAGACCCATTATTTCAATAACAATACTGTAGACAGAATAAAAATATTACATAAACTTTTTGAACTGCAAAACGTTAAGCAAATCGTGGCTCTATCTTTGGATGATGACTGGAGTGACGAGGCAATAATTCGAGATTATAAATTCAGAAGAGTCACAGAACTGTTGCATCAAAGTGATTGGACCGCAATAGAAGCATTTTTTCGCAACTTTATACCACTGATAATTTTGAGGAACAATTTTGCATTGAGCTTACAGGTTATAACAAAGCCGATTTTATTGAAAAATATTTATTCACTGTTGATAAAAGTGATTTTAAGAAAGTTATAAAACTGCTATTAACTATTCCAAACATTCCTGCTCTTTTCAAGAATTCGATGCCATTGATGTGGCTATACGTTTTATAGATGATGGAATTAGTACTGAAGGAGCTATGGGTAAAATGATAGTCACTATTCTCTCTGGTGTTGCCCAGGCTGAAAGACATAGAATTCTGGATATGCGGACATACCCTTTTAACTGTTTAAGTGAGTAAATAGTTCCGGGCTTCTCAAAGCCCATTAAGAGTCCGTAAAAAAAATTTACAATGGAATCTGGACCTAATAGCCTTTAGGAAAAAAGATTGAACACCGCACCTTATTTCCAGAATCCAGCTAATTCATACCGAAAAATCTTATTTCTTTACATTTCTAATATTAATCTTTACAGATATGCAATATA
>JACCSX010000100.1 GCA_013812775.1 Tatlockia sp.
AGGCAGTCCTCGACTTTGAGGGAAAAAACTCCAAGGTTTGGCATATTAATATTAATAATAAAAAAATTATTTCGATTTTAAAAAAATGTGAAGAAATTCCTGGTTATGAATTATTCAAATACAAAGATGAGAATAAAGTACTTAATATCATCAGCTCTCAAGATATTAATTCCTATTTACAAAACTTAACCAATCATCCATTTACCGCAAAGGATTTTCGAACCTGGATAGCCAGTCGTGAGTTATTCTGTCGATTACTGGAACCTGCAGAGGAGGTCCCAGATACAATCAACTATAAAAATGCTATCGCTGAGGTCTCGAAGTTATTAGGGCATACCCCCGCCATTTGTAAGAAAAGTTATATCCATCCTGAAATAATTCAATGGTGGCAAACTGGAAAATTAGAAAAATGGAAAATTAAAAACAAGAGAAAAATAGTTTCACTTGATGATGATCGACTACTTCTTTTTTGGTTAGAAAAAACCTAAAAGGGGGAGTTTTGAGAAGTCCCTTCCGAAGTGCCTGGTCAAAATTTACCCTTGACTTGGCGACTATTTTCTTTCAACAGAGCCTTTCTTTTCAGATGGTTTGTCTTTAGGAGAATTTTTTGCTTCCTGGTCTCGCAATAATTGCATTTTGAGATAATGCATTTTTTCTTTCAGAATGTATGCTTCCTCTTCAGTTAGCACTTTCTTTGCCTTTCTAAAAATAGCGCCTTCTTCTTCTTTAACATGATGTTCAACCAGCTCCTTTAATTTGATGACCTTTTTTTTCCATGCAGCATCAACGCCCTTTGATTCATTTATTTTCTTAATTTGCTCATATATTTCAGAATGTTCCTTTTCCCCATGTGAGGCCATTTCTTTCGTTGTTTCATAATTTTCAAGGACTTTATAAAAGGTATCTTGTTCAGATTTAGCATGGACAAAAAGTTCCTGACAAATCACAGCCACGATTTGCTGTTGTCGAGATGAGGAATCTGATTTCTCAAAGTACTTAAATAATTGCGCTACATTCGCATGGTCTAATTTTAAATAGTCGTAAATGTCCATAATATCTCCTACTAAGGGGTCATCACGATTTTAATGCATCCTTTCTCTCGTGCATTAAAAGTTTTATAGCCTTTAGGCGCATCTTTCAATTTCAAGCGATGAGTAATAATTGCTGAAGGATCAATTTTTCCAGCCATTATTTTATCCAATAAAAGTTTTAGATAACGCGGGACATGAGTTTGACCCATTTTAAAGCTAAGTCCCTTGTTCATTGCTGCTCCGAAGGGGATATTATCCAAAATTCCAATATAAACTCCTGGAATTGAAATTGTACCCGCCTTGGCGCAGCATTGAATGGCCTCACGAAGAACATGGGCTCTGTCAGTCGTTAGAAAAGTGGCTTGCTTTATTCTATCTACAATGGAATCGAATTTAGGACCGACATGCGCTTCACACCCTACTGCATCAATACAACACTCTGGGCCTTTTCCTTTAGTCATGACCATTAAAGCCTCGTAGACATCCTCTTTTTCAAAATTGATGGTTTCGGCTTTGCCGTATTTTTCGGCTAATTTTAATCGCTCTGAAATAGAGTCTATAGCAATTACTCGATGAGCACCTAACATCCAGGCAGATTGTATTGCGAACTGCCCGACAGGGCCACAACCCCATACTGCTACTGTATCGCCAGGCTTAATCTGGCAATTTTCTGCCGCCATATAACCTGTGGGTAGAATGTCAGATAGGAATAAAACTTTTTCATCAGGTATTTCTTTGGGAACAACGATAGGACCTACATCAGCAAAGGGTACTCGCACATACTCTGCCTGACCTCCCGAGAAGCCACCTAATAAATGCGAATAACCAAACAAACCAGCTGGCGATTGACCCAGCTGTTTTTTAGCCATTTCAGCATTAGGATTAGAACAGTTACAGAGAGAATACAATTTTTTTTTACAAAAGGAACATTTTCCACAGGATATCGTGAAGGGTACCACTACTTTATCCCCCACTTTTAACTTTTTATTAGCAGAGCCTACATCAACGACTTCGCCCATAAATTCATGGCCTAGAATATCGCCTGACTTCATCGTTGGCATAAGATCATTGAAAAGATGCAAATCAGATCCGCATATAGCAGTCGCTGTAACGCGAACAATGGCATCTTGCTTATTAATTATTTGAGGATCCGGAACATTATTAATTTGTACATCATGTTTTCCATGCCAACATAAGGCTTTCATATAATCTCCTTGAGCTTATCCACAGTTCAAAAAAAAACCCTCTACTAAGTCTAGTTTAAACTTTCAAGAATGCTTGAGGAGCCAATTGAACTATAATTATTCATACACTTGGCGCCCAGATGAGCTTGCATTATTCACACTGATCATATATAGTGCTGTTTTTAGATTAATTAAGAGCTAATAATGCAGCAAAAAGATGAACAAACGCCCTTGCATATAGCCTCTATGAAAAATAATTGTGACTATTTAAAAAATAATCTTCTAACTTCAACAGATCTCTTGGCTACCTTTTTAGGCAACACACCTTTAATATGGGCTATTGCTAATAGTAGCGTATCTTTTGCGCTAGCATTATTAGAGACATACGATAGCAGCCAGGTGAATGTTAAATCGACTTCCCGGTCTTATTTAAATACACCCCTAATTCTCTCTATCTCAAAAGGCTGGACTCACCTAGCGACTCAAGGAAAAGAAAAGCTCCCTCAACTGCTACTTGCTACAAAACTTATCGAAAAAGGAGCAGAGGTTAACGCTGTCGATGTGCATGGACGCTCTGCCCTTCATTATGCCTGTCTTCACCGAAACATGGAGGCGATTAAGACTTTGGTTGAGGCTGGCGCATTTTGGGATAAAAAAGATATCAATGATCAAACTGCTCTTGATTTTTGTTGTCTGGACTACAGGACTGCATCCACTATCTTACAAATAGCAACTGGTGGGCCAGAGGATTATACCTTTACTTTAGTTAAGAATAACTTTAATTCCAGTGATAGTTTTTATCACTTTATTTCAAATTTAAATACAGAGAATAAATTTTTTGACCACAGGTCTCTTAAGCAAACCTCTGAATTTAATAAAAAAATTAATTGCGCATTAACACCGATTTATAACCATGCGGCTAAATTATTTAATGGCTATTTCAAAAATGCTTCTTTTGAGAGCTATGCCAATGCCAATAATATTAGTAGCCAGGATTTTTTACCTGATAATCTCTTAGGAAAAACTGATTCTATAGAAGTACGTAAGATTAAATTATTATTAAAAATATACTTTGAGCTTAAAAAAACGGCATTAACCTCTTTTTCTCAGAATGAAATATTAAGCAATACCCAAAGGGAAAAACTCGAAGAGATTATCCTGAATGCTTTAGAAAATCCCGTTCTTAATACTGAGCGTGAACTTATAACAAAGGTTGGCATTGTTATTTTAAACGCAGTGTCCATCTTATTTATTGGTCTGCCTTTATTTATTAATTATTGTATAACCGACCAGTTCTTTTTTTCACATCAGACTAAATCGGTAAATTTGCTAAATCATCTTAAAGATGAGATAGCTACTTGCACAAGAGAGCTGCTAGTTGTGTAGGCTAATGAGCGGTATTCCTGCATATAAAGTCAAAGCCTGCCTGGATGGATGGGTTCAGCTCCATTCATCCAGGCAATAGGCTACTTATCAAAATTTGAATTCAATCTGCATGAGTTTCAAGCGCTTGACTAATCCAGCTTACCGCTTCTGGATTAAAAAACAATTTAAGGTGTAGCCTTTTTACCAGGTCTTGAGGTGTAGGCATATTTTTTAGTTCTTTTAGTTCATGCTCCTGCTTTGCAAGATCTTGCCAAACGATTACTCCGGTAATCAAAGCTCGAGACCCCATGGAAAAATAGAGATCGAGCAATCCCGTCCATTCCGCAGCTATTTTTTCCCCGACCTTCCCTTTAGGATCAGCTTTCAAATTTTCCAGGATATGATCATAGATCTCATCCCATCGTTTTAACCAATAATAAAGGCTTGCAAGACCCAGCCATTGAGTGCCTTCTGGAGTGGTTTCCAGTTGCGATAATTTTCCAGATTGAATACTAGCAATAATGCTGGAGTTTAACTTTAATTGTTTAGTAAACGATTTTCTCATCTTTTGAGCCAAATCATACATAAAAGAGGCTACTCGCTCACCATCCGGGCCTTCAGGATCACCTAATTCATTGTTGTTAATTTCTTCAATTATTTTGTCCCTTGCTGCAAATTCCTGAGGAAATTGTTCATAAATGGATAAGTATTCCTCAAATTGAGATTCGGTCAATGTTTGACCGGCCCACGTTTTTTTCAACGTATTTCTTAGATCTTTAGTCATGTGATACCTCGATATTAAAGTTATTGAATCCTTCCCGTCGGGAGTCTCAGATGGCGAAAGGCGTTTAAGAATATCTCCCAGCGCATCAGTCACTTGCTGCAAATGAACAGATTGTTCTTTGAGCACTTGCTGTTGTGCCTGGAGATGAGCATAGATATTGGGGTGTTTCTGCAGAATCGTCTTTATGGTACTTAAACTAAATCCAAAGTACTTCAAAGCAATAATCTGCTGCAACTCTGCCAAATCCTCTGCTGTATAACAGCGATAACCATTAGCAGAACGATAAGAGGGCTTTAATAAGCCAATCTTATCGTAATGTCTTAACATGCGAACTGATGTTTGGGTCAGATCACTGATTTCTTTTATACGCCATTCTGTCATTTAATTTCTCCTTTCATTGCTGAGAATATGGGATGACATAATGTCAGGGTCAATAGCAAATTCGATTTTAAAAGTTATATTTCTCTAATTGTTGGAAAACCATGTTTATCTGATGTATAATGTTGTTTTTTTGTACATGTAGATTAATTTATGAAAAAATATTGCTTATATAATTCAAACGAAATTATCGAGTTAGACATCGAACAATTTGATCAATGGCTTGACTTTATTTGTCATAATCCCACTAAGTTTGCTAAATCATATAAAGATCCCTCTGCAAATAATTACCCTTCTGATTTTTGGCTATATGAACGTTGGCCTTATTCAGGAAACAATTCACGTCATGCAGAAAATAATCTTAGGGAAGAATATGAAAAAAAACTTATAAAAGCTATTTCTCACAATAATCAAAATGACGAGATTCATTTATTAAATTTATGCAGTGATGGTTTATTTCAAGATCTGATAATCCTTTTAAAGCTGCATGCTCAGGGTTATAAAAACATCTCTCTCGATTGCCTCGCCAATATTGACAATAGTGAGCAGCAGATCCTATTAACATCAATAGCTACTCGATTAAATCAAAGTGGTGCGAATATTAAAATTCAGCACTTTAAGACGCAGGAATTTAGGTTTAATTGGATATTAAGAGACAAAACCTACGATGCAATTTATGGAATAGATTTTGCTGAGATATCTAGAGTTCTTAATTATGATGAAGAGTTGTTTTCCGATCGTTATTCATCTAATAATGAAATTACAACTATATTAATCAATGCACTAGCTAAGCTAAAATCTAAACCCATGGCCTTATTTTTAATAACAGCAGATAGTTATTATCTAGCCTTAGAAAATCAAACAAATGAACTCCAGCCTACGAATATTGTCAATTTTGAATATCTCATAGATAGTAATACCCATGACTACTACCAGATAAAAACCTCTATTTTTGCTCTCATAATGTATTTACCTTATTTAAAACAGCAAAACAAACCTATTTTACTTAACCAAGCCCTTGTTCTTCCTTATCAAACCGCATTGAAACAAATCTTGAATCAACATGGGATAAGTTATGAACTATACATAGTGAAAGAAGAAGATTTACAAGGAGTATTTATTAGGTATAATTTGCCTCCCCAACTTGTGAGTGCAAGGGAAGAAAATTTAAAAATAATACTTGAACAAAACAATATAAAACTACCCTTTGTTACAGAAAATGAGTTCGCTAAAAGATTAAAGGCAGAATCGGCCACTTCCCTCATTTTAGACGCCAAGCCTTTCACTAAAAAAGAATATGCTCTCCATAATTCCATTCAAATTATGGAGTTAGCCCCTGAGCGATTTGATCAATGGCTCCAGCTCATTTATTTATCTCCAACTAAAAGTGAAAATGGGCTCAGCAGAGCTCACCAATTTCCATCTAGTAGCTGGTTGCATGAATGTTGGTGTATCAACCAGGAAAATTCACGACACTCTAAAATAAATTTAAGAGAAAAATATGAAAATAGAATAATAGATGCTATTTCCTCTCATGATAAAAAGGACGACATTCATTTGTTAAGCTTAGGATCTGGAGGTTTATTTCAAGACCTTATGATTCTTTTAAGGCTCCATGCGGACGGTTATAAAAACCTTAGTCTCGATTGTGTAGATATCAGCAATAATAGTAACCAACAGAATTTGCTGGCAGCCATTGTTATTCGATTAAACCAAAAAGGTTCAAACATCAGAGTTAGACACTTTAAACACCTGGATCAAATTAAGGAAGGTCAATTCTATAATTGCATTTACGCAATTGATTTTGACGAAGCGGTAAAGATTTCTAATATTGATGGTTCTTCTCGACAATTAAAACATCGGGCATCTAATCTGAAAACAGGTGAATTAACTGCTCTATTTATCAAAGCCTATGCAAAGTTAGCGCCTACACCAACAGCACTTTTTTTAATGACTGTGGGGAAAGATTATCTTGCATTGCAAAATGAAATTAAATCCAGTTCTTTTTTAAACTTTGAAAATGTTATAGAAAATAATTCATATCATGATTATTATTATATAAACGCCAATATTTTCGAACTTTTAAATCATTTGCCCTTTTTAAGAAAACAAGACAAACCCCTATTAATTAATGAAGCCTTAATAGATCCTCAAATAATGGAATCTCTGATTCAAATATTAAATACACAGGGTTTAACCTATGAAATTGCCTCAGAAAATTCAATCGCTAAAAAATTAGATAAAGAATTGGCCACTGTTTTGATTATTGATGATACAGCCTTTGATAACTCTTATAAAAATGAATCCTGGATAGATAAACAATTCAACCACGGATGCGCGCAAATGGCGCGTTGGAATTGTAACCTGGGCAGAAAAACGGATTCTTATATCATTGCGCCTCCTTTTATAGATATAAAGGGAGTACAACTGAGTAAAAAAATTACTCAAATGACCACTCTAGATTTTTTAACAAAGGTAATGGCTGGCATTGAATGCTATCAACAATCAAGATCAAATAGTTCTTTACCCAGTTGCTCCCTATGGTCTAATCGGCAAGCCGAGACCAGGATAGCAAAGAAATTAAAATATCAAATGGAATCATTGCTGTCAGAACCTAAGATTCTTCTTACAGCCATGGTAAACCAGGACCTAAAAAATAAACTATATACAGAATTAAACTCCACAAGCAGCAGCAAAAATTCACTTTCACGAATTATTTATGCATCACTTTTAAACGATAAACAACTACAGCAAATATCTGATGATGATTTTCAAAAATTAAAGCTATATCTAATAGTGAGTGGGAATCCTCCCCTCTTGCAATATAAAACCCCAAAACCTGAAAAAAATGCTGTGGATAATGGGCTTCGTGATTCTATTTTAGAAGAAAGTATGCCTTTTAGATTTTGTTGATTAGCACAGTTAGATTGCTCTCCCACACTGAAAAAGGACTTATCCTTTGATTAGAGTTAACTAAAAATGTTTACAAAACAATCAGAAAGTGGCTATAATCATCAATCTTAACTTTTATATAGGTCTTAACAGATGGGTAGTTGTAGTCGTGGTAATTTCAGAGGTTATTTAGACAATCTGCAACAAGCCAGTAATGAGCAAAAGAAAAATGCCTTCAATTATATCAAAACAGGCAATACGAAAGATATTCTTAAATTACTTGATCAATATCCAGGTTTGTTAAAACAGTCTTCTGATGAAGATCACAAGTCAAATCTAATCATTTCCATGCTTTATGAGATTAAGATCACCAAAGATAACAAGATTCGTGACTCACTAATTAAACTTGTTAGGACAATTATCACAAATCATAAAGATAAGCTAGATTTAACCTTTGTAGATAAAGACGGTAACACTGCTCTACATCGTGTTTTTTGGTATGCAATTATTACCGACAATACAGCGACTTCCCAAGCACTAACCGAAATTGGTCTTGAGTTTATCAAGCTGATTAAGGATGGTACTCATTTCAGACAAATACTTGCTTTAAAAAATATTCATAACCAATCATTTTTACAAAATATTTACCTTAACACTGAGCAATTCAAATTATCGACCACACAGAAAAAACATTTGAATACAGTTACGAATCTAGTAGGCCCCTTATTAAATCCTTACAAGAAGACCGCTGCTAATAAAAATTTAGTTGACCAGGTTATCGATTTTGAAGCGAAAGGACTTAAAGAACGATTGGAAGATCTTCTAACAGACCAGATTAGTTGTGTATTAATGGTAGAGCCTTTAACTTTTACAAAAGAAGGCCACACCTATGATAAAACAACGTGGTCTAGCATAAATCCCAAAGTCAGCCCTATAACACGCACCCCTTTTACAAACAACGAGTTAAAGTCGAATATTTCTCTAAAAAAGATTCTTCAATTATTTAATACAATTGACGTTGAAGACGAGCTCATTGAAAGTTTAACAGTCTTTTTTGGGCCTGAAAAAGCTGCAACCATTGACGATTTATTTGTGTCTAATCATGACCTATTAACTCTGGAAATCAAAAATCTTGTTAAAAGTTATAATAAACAATTTTCGTTTGAGTTTATTCCAGATGAGGATCAACCTAAAAAAGATGACAAGAGTTTTCCATCTTCCGAGGAATTTGTATCTTTGCTGCCTAAATCAAAAAAACATAGTAAAGAAGAAAAAGATCTTCTAAGACTCATTTTGCTATTAAAAGAAAATATACGTGACAAAAGTGGAACACGTGAGAAATGGTTTGACGATAATACCGATACTAAAATAGCTAAACTGCAAACTATTCGTTGCTGGTTTCGTCATAATTCTCTAAATGAGGCCAACAAACCAATAATTTATGCCCTTATCAGAGACGTCTGTGCATTAAAACGGAATTCCTGGGGACTTTTTCAGCCGCACAGTCTGGCAGAATTTAATTTTTATGCGAAGAGAATGGAATTGGACATACCTGAGAACATTTCTTTTAGTGAGTTTCAATTAAATCAATTAATGCCAGACAAATATGGTTTAATAGATGTTTTAATAGATCAAATGCAACCTGTTATCTCTATTTAAATAGAGGAATTAGAGGCCATTAAAGTGCTGAATAGACTGTATATAAAAGGCAAATTTTTTCAATATTTGGAATCGTTCAAAAATAGAAAAGAAATCATCAAATCTGTTTATAAATATTATCCCGAAGCGTACTATCCCTGGTGCGCTATCGACAAGATTCATCTAAATTCTGCTGCTGAAAAAATGCGGCCTCAGCTAATAAAAAAATATACACTGGTTAAAGGAGAACTGGACCGGGTATTTATTCATGATAGCCGCCATCTATCTTATGATGATCATGTCACCCGAATTAAGGTTAATGGGAAGAAACTGACAACAGCACTCTTTTCTTTACCGCAATTGTCTGATAAAAACTATGAAATCACCGATTTAACTCACCTTGATCCTTGCCCTGAAAAATTAAATTCAATTTTGGCAGAAAATCCCCAGCTAGGCATAAAGCCCTCAGCCTTTGATTATGCCAATATGGAGCAGGCGGAAAGAAAAAATAAACCAGTCTGTGTCGGGCTTCCCGAGGGTTTTGATAGTTCTTTTAGCTTTAATGAAGATCAAATGCTGACCGAAAATGTGCTGCATTTACCCTTAAAAGTATCAGC
Source organism: Tatlockia sp. (assembly GCA_013812775.1). GTDB lineage: Bacteria > Pseudomonadota > Gammaproteobacteria > Legionellales > Legionellaceae > Tatlockia. The sequence goes on from JACCSX010000100.1 coordinate 9,890, forward strand.
GGTAAAAGCTACAGAGTTAGCCGCTGAGGGGCGGGTTGTCGCTGGCAGCTCTAAGCTTATTAATAATGCTCGGGTTTACTTGCCAAAGGAACTTCAGTATTTAAAGCCTTTTATAGACTATCTTTGTCAAATTGAAAAAACATGCAATCCTGATTTTATAAAGGATTATTATATTTTCTTATCGGTAAGCCATTCTGTTATTCCTCCAGGTGATTTGCAACGCCGCGGCGGTTGGCATATTGATGGACATCAGGGTTATGAACGTCTGCAAAAAACTGGCACCAAGCTTCCCTGTGATCGCCAATATTTAATCTCCAATGTTTTACCTACTGAAACTATTTCCTGCTCCTTTAATTTCGATAAAATAAGGGCTTATTGCAAAAGAAATTTTTGTGATTTGGATTCGGTGAATATGCAAGATGTGATTGAACAACAGGCTAGCCGAGTTGCCAATAGCGACAATGTCAAGAAACTCAGCCCTAATCTCTTACATTTTCTTAATCCTTATATGGTCCATCGTGCTGTTATTAATTGCACTGACAAACCGATTAAACGCACTTTTGCACGCATACTCTTTTCCACTTTCACCCGTAATCGCCTCGGTGATTCAGTAAATCCTGTGTTAGGACCCATTTATCCCTTAAAAATTAAAACAATAAAAGATATCCATGAAATCCCCTCTTCTATTTATTTGAGTTAACGATGTTTGGAATGAAAACCGATGAGCAAATCTCAACTGAATTATTAACGACTTACAAGGCTTGGGATGATTATGTTTCTGCTATCTGGGCCTCACTTTTTATTCATTCCAGATTATCAAAAAACGGCACTATTGTAGAAGTTGCTCCTGGCGCGTCGCCTAAAATTGCTTACGCTTTGCAAAAAATCGATTTTTACGGTGAAATTTATATCGTAGAACCTTATCAAGAAGCTTTGGAGCGTATTACAGCGCTATACCAATCCCTCTTACCCAAAGCCAAAATCCATCCTTTGAATTGTTTACTGATTGATAGTCTTGAGCATCTACCGCATGGTCTTGATTGTTGCATCTCGCATCACCCGCTGGATGATATGATCATGGCAATGGATGGGGGCCCGCAAATCTTTGAGCAATTATTTTCCTGGGTTACTCAGGATAAATTAGAAATTCATCCTGATTTTTCTGAACATTGGCAGCAATTGCTTAGACAGCCAGAGAAAATTTCTCAGATTGAAGTTGAAATAACCAGACAGTGGCTTTTGTTTATTGAGCAAATTAAGCCTAAGTTATTAATGATGAGTCAATATCCTAGTCTTGTATTAGAAACACCTGCAACGAAAGGTTTGAATAGTCAGGCTCAAGAACTATTACAAATCCTTAAAAGGCATTTTCATAAGCAACTTATTGATGATGTGCATATCCAGGATTTATTGAATCTCAATAACAATTACAATTTTGATCTAATTGGCAATGAAGTATTAAACGCCAGGAATTGGCTAATTTATAAGGATGGAAAATGATTAAAGGACTCTTATATGAAACGCCAGAAGCTCTAAAGCGCCAAGACCACTCTCTCTTTCTTAAATGCCCTTTATACCGTGCAAAGAAAGCGATACGCCCTATTTATATTAATAAAGAATTATTTAAACAATATTTTACTGATATGGATAGAACCTGGGAACAAATGGCTGCCATAATTGGCGAATTGTTTCAGGTGACCCTTACCCCTGAAGGAGAACAAGTTGGTTTTGCCTATGTTGATAGACAATCTGATCCTCTAAATCTATCACTCGCAGGCAATGAGGGCTCCGGCCGAGCCTATTATACTGGCAAAAACTTTAACATTAAGGGGGAAAAAACCCCGCTGGCCACTTCCAAGGAATTAAACCATTCCAATGGAGTATTAGCCATGCAAGATGGAATCTGGTGCAGCCTGATTGCAAATAGTTTATACCCAAGCTCTAAGGTCTCCCCGGTTCTTACTATTCTTGATTTGAATGAAAACTATATCCATCCGATAACGCAAAACGAGGTGCGAAGGGTAAAGATCATTCGCTTGGACCTTAACGGTTCTCTCGACAGGATCACTCACCTCTTTTATCTAAAAAAACCTCTGAATCCGGAGGAATTTTTAACAATGGCTCGGCAATTTGGAGAGCTGGATGCGCATAAGTTTATGCAGCGAATTATCCATGGTTCTTGGTCAAATGGTAATATTTCACCGAAGGGACATTTGATTGATTATGACTCTGTTTGTGCGGTCAAAGGAAGACAGCCCCAATTTAGCGGTTCCTCCTATTACATCGATAATTATTTTTCCTTTGAATTTGTCGGCAAACTTAAAGTATTGGAAAGCCTAATAAATGATCCGCAAATAAATAGGGCCAATTTAAAAATGGCAGCCATTACCGATGAGTTAGAAGCTGCCCGTAATAAAGAAATGGCGGTGCAGCTTCTCTATTTAATGGGTTTTACAGACGCCAGCTTATTCAATAATTTTTCCAGGCAGCTTTGTTATTTAGCTCAACAGCTTAAAGAACTATGTCCTTTTGTCCGTTATAACAAAGAGCGTAGCTTTTTTACCAATACCCCTTTCCATTTTTTCGCGCATATTTTCGATTTCTCTAACTTCTTTCGTTACTACCCGCTACTTAAAATTTCCGGCCAGTTTGACTTGAATTCAGCCTTAAGATTACTAGTACAATCTGAGCTAATTCCTGAAGATGAGAATGCGGAAATTGTGGGTGATTTTATTGAGGAACCCTTAGAACCTAGAGTCTTAGTCTATCTGCAAGATTTTTTCATAAATTCTGATGAGCAAATCAAGCTTATTAAGAACCAAGCCTATAAATTTATAACAGAATACAACGACCTATTCGATGAATTAATAGCCAATCAGACCTCAATACTTGAGGTTCAAAGGCAGGCTTATTTAATGAATGAAGACAGATTTTATCTATTTCCGGTTTTTGATTTAAGCAAAATTATCACAAATTTAGCCCTCACAAAACCCGCGGAGCAGGCTCATCTTCTGATTGAGCAAATTATTGCTGCAAGCCAAAGGTTATATAAAATAAAAGCTAAAGACTCCGCGCGCAGCGACGTTCGTCTTTATATCGAAGGACTAACCTATATTGAATTAAAAAGCCAAGGAGAATTCCAAATAGTTTATGAATTGAAAAAACAAAGCTTTGAAACGGAGTTCCATGATTTTACTATAGCTTTTAATGAAAAACGTTATGAAACCTCCTGGAAAATTACCGCAACCGGATCTATTAAGATTCAATCAACCTTAATAGACATCAAAGAACTACTTGTTCCCTATCCCCGCGACGAGGTATTTAAATTACGAAAATACGAGCTTTTTTCTGAGGGCAAGGCTATTAAGCTTAGAGATTATTTTAATGTAGACACAGACCTGCAATATTATCTTTAAGCTGAAGATTCCATATTTACCTCCTCCAAAAAATCTTTAGGTAGCATGGTTAAGTCCATCTTTGTTCAGGCAAAAATAATTTAATCGTCACTCTCTGATAGTCCTGTACAGATAAGTATATTGTTTATACATAGAGACTAATAATCCCTTAATATAATAAGGTTATAATTAAATTTTTATAATTTGAGTTAAAAATGAGCAAAGTTCCAAAAAAATTACATGCAATTTGGCTTGGCGGGATTTTGGAACAACCTTGTAAAAAAAATATAGAAGATTGGAAAAATAAGAATCCTGACTATGAAATGAATGTTTGGATAGACTCATCAACCTATCTATCAGGGAATAACGAGGAGTCACAACGGCAAAAGGATCAATATATTCAATTCAAAAATTGGGCAACACTAAATAAAATTACAATCAACGATATTAATCCACATCCGCAAGACTCAGACCAAAACCTAATCAACCGTTCGGAAATTTTTAACGAGATACCAAGCAAAAAATATTATCTAGATGAGCTTCGAGATCCTGGTTCAAATTATGCCGCCGCGTCCGATATTTTAAGAGTTGAAATATTGTACCGTGAAGGTGGTGTCTATTTTGACGCAAGAGATGTCTACCCTGCTGATCCGCTTGGTACATTAAACGTTAGTGAAGAGGGAATCCTTGTTCGCGGTTGGGGTAATAATTCAATACGTAGTATTAATAACGATTTAATGGCTTCTATCCCTGCCGGAAAGATCATTTCTGCATATCGCCAGGCTATTAAAGAAAACTATGATGTACTCTACTCTCAAGATGAAAAATATCTAAGCGCTCACCGTTTTCAACAACTCGCAAGTTTTCGCTTAAAAAAACAGGATAGAAGACAATCCACAATGAAATTAACAGGACCCACATTATTAAAAAATATAGTGGTGGAGCTTCGAGCCAGGATAATATTCCCAGAACAAACGTGGGCAACACCTCATCAACAAGCCTCTAGTTGGTATAATAGAGATATCAATACTCTCGACAAATTTTCACAGAATTTAAGATTAAACATAATCGAATATTTTAATTTAATCATTGAAAACAATAATAATCTTGACAGCAGAAACCAGAGTTTATTATTAAGATTTAAACAAGCAATAAACCGTGAAATTAACTCAACCCCAATGACTCAGTTGATAAAACAAGTGAAAACCTTATTTAACGATGTGGAGATAAAAAAACTTAATGAGATTTGCGATAATGTATTCGAAAATTTCGAAATCTATTCCCAGGAAACAGAACGGTTTTTACTTTATTGTAAATTTGATCACGTTGAGATCAGTGATTTGTGGGATTTTTTCAACAAAAAAGCGGATGAATATAATGACTCTCTTTCCTATGATAGAAACATAGCTAATAAAGATAACATTTTATATTTTTTTAAAAACCATTTTCTTAAGGGATTTTTTATATCGAATTCAATAATTAACCCCTCCCCCTTTTTTTATACCAAGGCGGCGCAGGAAGAATTAAATGCGCGGGTTGAAATCGAAATGAATAAACTTAATACTTCCGAATTAGTTGAGACAGAACCTTTCATAGTAAGTACTCTCAAAAATGAAGAAAATCTCTTGTCCGACCTTAAATTAGCCATTTCAACCGCGCAAAATAACTATCAATACTGGTATCAGAAAGAAAATAATCTACGTGGCCCAGATGGTTATTTTAGCCGATTTTTTTTCAGGCACGGCTCTATTGGCCAATGGCGCGCTCTAAGCTTAAAAACTGAAATTTCAAATACCGAAGACTTAGCTGAGGCAATAACAAAAATAAATGAATTTATAGAATCCAGCTGGACACGATACAATCGTCACTCCTTTGCTTCATTTTTACTCGATGAATTAAACAAAATTTCCGAAACTCCCTGGAATGGCATTAATCCTGATCAAGAGACCAATCTTTACGATTGCGAACAGGTGGTAAATTATCTAGAGGTTTCTCTTTAATCAGAATTCGCTGCTGGCTGAATAAGTTTGGGTAGATCACAATCCACGTGCAGCATGGATTCAGGGCTAAATGATAATATACATCACCGGCAAACACGCTAACCTTGTATATATGATCATAGCTATGATGATTGTTTTTTATTCATGGTGCAATTATAAAATCAAAAATTTTAAACAGAGTTGTCCTAGCTCTACACACAAGGTTATCCACGGATTTTGTGGATAACTAGTCG
>JACCSX010000118.1 GCA_013812775.1 Tatlockia sp.
CAATGCTTGCACACCAATAAATAAAGAATCATTGGCATGCTTAATTTAAAGTAAATAGGTTAATTGCTCTTTGGAGAGATATTTTGGTGGCTATAGATTGACGTATTTAAGCCTGAACCCACATCGACAAGATAAGTAAAAAATATCATTATTTCTAATTGTAATGGTAAGTTTGAAGGTATTATTTTACATGGCATCATATAAGAAACATAGAGATAAAAATTAAATCCATCTTCATGGTTAGGTATCAGCCTAAATAAAGTGCGTTGTATTCGCAATTTTAAATATCTAGCTGAAGGGGTTTTGATTACTGTTACGATACATGAGATGAATTTTAGTTCATAAATGCTATGATATGGTTTCAGGGAGGTTAAAAAAATGCGAATATCAAAAGAAACTCTAAAGTACAAGGCCTGGTATTTGAACCCTTTTTTTTGGCATCAGAAGAGAAAGTATGGTCAAGCTCTTGAGCCCTCTTTGATATGGGCAACCATTCCCAAAGTCTTTATTTCGCTAGCTTGTCTTTATGGGGCACTGGATAGAAAAAAATCACCGCTTTCGCCTGAACTTCGCTCACTCATTACGGTCAGAGTCTCTCAAATCAATCGATGTGCATTTTGTATCGATATTAATGAGGCGACGCTGATTAAGCGAGCCGGTAGTGAAGAAAAATGCGTGCACCTTGAGAAATGGCAGCAATCATCCCTGTTTTCACTTAGTGAGCGCGCTGCTTTAGATTATGCTGAGAACATCACTTATTCTGGTAAGCATCCGGATGATGAGTGTTTTAATCAGTTAAAATTACATTTTAGTGAGCAAGAAATAATCGAATTAACAGCTTTAATTGCGTTTCAAAATATGTCGAGTAAATTCAATAGTGCTCTTGAAATAGAGCCGCAAGGGTTTTGTAGATTAAAAGACTAGTTCTACAACAAAGGTCATGTATGAAGCTTTCCTAGGAATACAAACACTAGGGAACCGTTTATTGTTGTGGTTAGTAATTTATAGCATGTTCATCCTCTGCTAAACTTAGAATAATAACTTATTTGGAATTAACAATGCGTTATTTATTTCTCATTTTAGCCCTCTTTGCGCAACCAATTAGTGCAAAAATCGCAGAAGCCATATTTGCTGGAGGGTGTTTTTGGTGTGTTGAAGCGGATTTTGATAAGGTTCCTGGGGTTTTACAAACCATTTCCGGTTATGATGGAGGGAGTGAACCTAATCCCACCTATGAGCTTGTGTCTTCTGGCAAGACTCAATATGTCGAATCTCTACGTGTGATTTTCGACTCTTCAAAGGTCAGTTATCAACAACTCCTTGATTATTATTGGCATCACATTGATCCCACAGTAAAAGATGCCCAATTTTGCGATAAGGGCCGTCAGTACCGTTCTGTTATTTTTTATTTAGATGAGGAACAAAAAAAAGCAGCCTCAGCAGCTAAGCTTGCCTTAGAAAAGCAACTCCCCATTATATACACCGACATTATCCCATCGACCCATTTTTACCAAGCGGAAGCCTACCATCAAAATTATTATCAAAAAAATCCGTTACGCTATAAATATTACCGTCATCAATGTGGGCGTGATAAGCGAATAGGGGAGTTGTGGCATGAAAAGACTAATTAACTTTGTTCTACTTTTTTATATTCTTACACTGACCAACGTGATGGCCTATACCCCTGAATTTAATAAATCAGAGCAACTTAAAAAGCTCAGTCCTTTACAACAGCAGGTAACTCAAGATGAAGCAACTGAAAAACCCTTTGATAATCCTTACTGGAACAATGAAGAAGAAGGGATTTATGTTGATATAGTATCAGGAGAACCTTTATTTAGTTCTGGCGATAAATTTGATTCAGGAACGGGCTGGCCAAGTTTTACCAAACCAATTAATAAGTCATTTGTGGTGTTGCATAAGGAGCGACGTTTTCTTTTCCTCACTCGTACAGAAGTTCGCTCTAAATACGCAAATTCCCATTTAGGCCATGTCTTTGAAGATGGGCCAAAACCAACTGGCTCCCGGTATTGCATGAATTCAGCTGCTTTGAAGTTTATTCCCAAACGTCAAATGCAGCAGGCAGGCTATGGAGAGTATCTTTACCTGTTTAAATAGTAAGAATTAATTACAGGCTCACCTCATTGTCGTTTTTAGTCGGCTGAAACTTATCTGAAACTAAGGGAAATTGCTGTAAGGCGTAAAATTGTATAATACGAATAACAGCTGTTAACGTCACTAAAAATGTAAATAGCAGGGCTAAAAAACCAAAGGCATCAGGCCATATCATCATGAGAATAAAAAAAAGAAAAGCCTCTGCACGCTCCATGACTCCGTCACTATAATGAAAGCTTTTTTGCGAATTATTAACCGTAAAAATGCCTACTACCAGAAAACTGGTTATACATAACAGCATAGAGCCTAGCATTAGTATGGCCCCTATTCCTCGTTGCTGAGGTGATACCATAAACAGGGCAAAAACCACCACAAATTCAACTAAGCGGTCAGTCATGATATCTAAAACAGAACCCCAATCAGAGCTATTTTGTTTAAGACGAGCTAAGGTTCCGTCTAAAGTGTCACAAAAACCTGACAATAGAAGCAACGTTATAGCAACCCATGTCTGATGCAGTATTAATGCGGGTAAAACCAACACACCTAAAAACCCAGATAACAAAGTAATTTGCTGTGGAGAAACTTTGTTTTGCAAAATTTTAGCTAGAGGATTGACAAGAAAACGTTGATATTGCGGCCTTAGATGATGTTCTAACATAGAGTTATCCTAATTTTTTCAGTAAGCCAACTAGCCAGCGGGTTTTATTGGAGAATAGTTTTGATTTATAAAATTCACCAGCAACTCGTTTAGAGATTTCGCTTAAGGTCGGGTAAGGAGAAACTGCATCAGTAAAACTGCGTAAAGTCCTTTTTTCACGAATAGCGATAACCCAAGGTAGAATTAATTCACCCGCGTGAGCGCCAACAATGGTGACCCCTAAAACCCTTCCTTTTTTATCAGAAATAATTTTTATTTTGCCCTCCAGGGAATGCTCTGTTTGGGCGCGATCGTTTTCTAAAAAGGACCATTCTGTAAATTGAATGTCAGCATGCTTTAATGCCTCTTCTGCCAAAAGTCCCACATGTGCTATTTCAGGCAAGGTATAAGTGACCCAGGGAATCGCCCTGTAATCGACTTTAGCTGGAATTTTAAACGCTATATTACGCAATACTATTCCGGCCTGATAAGTTGCCATGTGAGTAAACTGGTAAGGCCCCACCACATCCCCCAGAGCATAAACTCTTCTATTGCTAGTTTGCAGGCGCGAATTAACTTCTATTCCTTTATTTGAATAGACAATGCCAGCTTTTTCTAAATCAAGATTTTCAACATTTGCACGCCTTCCAGTAGCAATCAACAAATGGCTTCCTCTAATCGCTAATTTTTCTCCCGCTTGGTTAATAGATACTTTAATGCCACCATGAGCATGGGGTTCAACGCCCAAAACCTTAGCCTGTTCATGAATAATAATTCCCATTGCTTTCAATTGAGCACGTAAAATTGCTACGCAATCCACATCGTCTTTAGGAAGAAGATTAAATCCCTCTATAAGGGTGATTTTGGACCCTAACATCGAAAAAGCCTGTGCTAACTCACAACCTATGGGGCCCCCACCAATAACTATTAAATGCTTGGGCTGTTCGGTTAAATTAAAGATGGTTTCATTTGTTAGATAAGGAGTATCCTCTAAGCCAGGAATTGGGGGCTTAAAGGGAGATGATCCGGTTGCTATCACAATACGTCTTGCTTCTATTACCCTATCCTGAGCTACCAAGGTATTAACCCCCGAAAACCGCGCGACGGCCTTAATCACTTGCACACCAAGGGACTCAAACCGCTCAACGGAATCATTTTTTGCAAGCACTTTAATCACAGCATGAACCTGTTGCATGACTTTTTTGAAGTCAATTTCCAGGCCTTTGGAGCTTATACCAAACTGAGCTGCATGCCGTAATTGATAGGCTATTTTGCCAGCAGCTAGTAAGGATTTGGAAGGAACGCAACCATAGTTTAAGCAATCGCCACCCATTTTTCCTGATTCGAGTAAGACTACCTTAAGACCTAATTGTGCAGCAACAGCTGCCACAGATAACCCACCTGCCCCAGCGCCAATAATCGATAGGTCACATTTTATTTGATTGGTTTTTGGATTTTTTTTTTGTTCTTTAGGATTTACACGTTTATAGAGTATGGGAATGAAAGAAAGTGCTGCTAATGCCAGCAAGGGGAGAAGCACTTTAATATCAAAAATAATACCCAGATTGGGGGTTTGATTGGCTTCAAAAACATGGCTTAAACCATTGCCTACCATCACATATACAATTGAGCCAGGAAGGATTCCAAAAAAAGTAGTTATGATGAATGTTTTGGCATCCACACCAAGCAGGGCTGGCACGATATTGACCACCCAAAATGGGAATAATGGTACTAATCGTAACATCAGTAAATAGGAAAAAGCGTTTTGCTGAAAACCCTCGCGCATGCGCCCTAACCAACTCAAAGCTGATTTAGCCAGCCAGTCTCCAAAAGATGTGCGTACTGCAAAAAAAAGTGCGGTCGCTCCAAGGGTTGCACTGACGATGACGAATACCGTTCCAAAGACAACACCAAATAAAAATCCACCTGCCAAGGTTAGAAACACAGCTCCAGGAACAGAGGCTGCTACAGCAAGCGTGTAGCAGCTCATATAAAGAAGGGCGGCCATAAAAAAATGCTCTTTTGTCCAACTAATGAGCGTTGCTCGATTTTCTCGTAATGAAGTAAAAGTTAAATATTTGTCGAGGCGCAGACTAAAAAAAAGAATAAGTAATCCTAGTAACAGAATTAAAGGAAGCCAGGAGCGTAATTTTTTTGACAATTGGTTTCTCCGGTAATCCCCCCATTTTTACCTGCAGCTAAAAATAGAGGATTAAGCAACGAGTGCCAATTTATGCCTTGGAGGAATTCCTCCTCCAATCCCAGTATTAGGTCGTTCAGTGTTGTATGTCCATTGCCATTGTGTCGCATGATGTTGTACCTCGGCAACAGATTTAAATAAATATTAGCTTAACCAATCATATCAGTTCTTTTGAACGAAACATGATTGATGTATCCATGGCATATTTTAATTTTGCCTGGATAGGTTTTATGCATTTAATTTGGCTTAGTGCGACAACATCCACTAACATCGTAATATTCAATATTCAATATTCAATATTTAATGTTCAGGTAATAGCCCGGCAAAATTTTTGATTAGCCGAATAATACAATTATCTGATTTGGTATTGGCTACTAAACAGATATTTTAGGTTAAGTTAGCGACGTTTTATGATAATGATTAATCACTTAGAGTTGTATTAGTATCGCCAAAGGGCTAATCAGAAATTTTGACGTGAGGGATATAACCTCAATCTGAAATACATGTTATTGTCATTTGGGCCTTATGACCCTAATAAGTTTATTATTTAGACGCTCTTTCTGTTTAAAGACTTAAGGTTATCTATACCAATACAACCCTAAGTGATTAATAATTACCAGAACCGTCGCCAATTTAACTATAAATCCAATTTTTCATCGATAAATAAAATTACTATAACTAAATGTAAAGTATAGTATTTTTTATCGAACAAACAATCTCTAGGTTGGCTCAAACCAAAAATAATGGACAATCATTAACAAACAGGTTAAAATATGCACAATTACTTCCATACGGGAAAAACTTTAACTATTAGAGGTAAAGATGCTCACAAAAATTGATAACATAGTAACCAACAAAAAAAATGCTTCAAATGATGAAAACAAAAAAATGATTTGGCAGAACGAGCATCTCTACTATAATGCTGATTCAGTCTCAAGAAATTTGTTTATTCGCGCAATAAAGAACTTTGAAAAAAATCATGGAAACTTGGAAAGTTTTCTTGGAAAAAATGAAGAGCTTACTCAAAAATTGTTAAAATCTCCCATCATTCATCATTATTTAGCCAGAGGAATTAGCCAAGTTAAATTTGGTAACAATGGACCTGAACTTATCGATGGTGAACCAGAAAATTCTGATCATTATGAGCTCAAAATTTATCGACTAATACCTCATATAATTCCATACCGACACGATAGAATGCAGGAATTTTATTCCTGGGGTGTAGTCCAACTAAAACTGTTTAATTTTCTTGTATCTGAATTAAGTCAGAGCAACCCTGTTGTTCAAGTTAAAAAACCAATGGACATCTATAATACTGCTATTAACTTACAATTAATGAGAATTGAAGATATCTTTTCAACGAAAACTAGTTCTAAAGCATCTCAATTTGTAATTCACTTAAATTGGCATGAAGGTCATGCGACTTCAGTGATAAGTAATTTTAATCCAACTAATAATGAGTTCTTATGTTCTTTATTTTTAAATTCATGGCATAACTCCAGTCATTTTAACTCTATGAAAATTCGATTTTTAGATCAGATGGAAAAAACTTCCCTTGATCGTAGAGATTGTGATGAGGATTTATTAACGTCTATTAAAAATTATTTTGAAACAAGGTTTTTGTTAGATGTTGAAAATCTCG
>JACCSX010000120.1 GCA_013812775.1 Tatlockia sp.
ATCTTACATTTCGCAGCAGAAACCCATGTTGACAGGTCGATTCATCATCCAGAACATTTCATTCACACCAATATTCAAGGGACTTATACTTTATTAGAAACCACTAGACATTACTGGGCAAAACTAAATGCCAAGGATAAGGAATTATTTCGCTTTTTACACGTATCAACTGACGAGGTTTTTGGTTCACTAAATCCAAATGATCCACCTTTCAACGAAAATACTATTTACGCTCCTAACAGTCCTTATTCTGCCTCCAAAGCAGCCAGCGACCATTTAGTACGTGCCTGGCATCATACTTTTGGTTTACCTGTCCTCACCACCCATTGTTCTAATAATTACGGGCCCTACCAATTTCCTGAAAAATTAATCCCACTCATTGTTTCAAATGCCCTTGCAGGAAAAGCCTTACCTATCTATGGTGATGGCCAGCAGATACGTGATTGGTTGTACGTTGGCGATCACTGTAAAGCAATTATCGAGGTGCTCAATCGCGGCGAACCAGGAGCCACTTATAATATTGGCGGCGGGAATGAAAAAACAAATCTGTATATTGTGACCACCATTTGCCAAATCCTGGATGAACTGTGTCCGGATTCGGCAGGGCCATATTCCCGCTTCATTGAATTTGTAAAAGACCGCCCTGGCCATGACCAACGATATGCAATAGATGCTGAAAAAATTAAGCGGGAATTAGACTGGGAACCTGTAGAAAGTTTTGAAACAGGTATCCATAAAACAATCTCCTGGTACCTGGAAAACCAACCCTGGCTAAACAATGTTAAGACAGGACATTATCGTGAATGGATAACGCAGCAATATATACAAAGCTAATAATAAAGGAATAAATTATGGAAAGAAAAGGCATTATTTTAGCAGGCGGTTCAGGTACTCGACTTTATCCAGCTACTACTTCTATTTCAAAACAACTGTTGCCGATCTTTGATAAGCCCATGATTTACTACCCATTAACCACGTTAATGCTCGCAGGTATTCAGGATATTTTGATCATTTCAACTCCAAGAGATTTACCGCATTTCAAAGAATTAATGAAGGATGGTTCCCAATGGGGATTAAACCTGGAATATGCTGTGCAAGAAAATCCAGAAGGTTTAGCTCAGGCTTTTATTGTTGGAGAAAGCTTTTTAAATGGTTCACCTTCGGTCTTAATACTGGGCGATAATATTTTTTATGGACACAACTTAAAGGCACTTTTACATCAAGCATCCGATCAAGAGGGTGCCTCTGTTTTTGCCTATAGAGTAAATGATCCAGAGCGTTACGGTGTGGTTAAATTCGATAAAACAGGGAAAGCTATTCACATTGAAGAAAAACCCAAAAATCCTCAATCTCGCTATGCGGTCACCGGTTTGTATTTTTATGATTCCGATGTAATCGGGATTGCCAAATCAATACAAAAATCCCCTCGTGGTGAATTGGAGATTTCAGATATCAATCAAATTTATTTAGAAGCTGATAAATTGAACGTACAAATCATAGGACGAGGCTATGCCTGGCTAGATACGGGAACTCATGAGTCCATGTTGGAGGCCTCTCATTTTATTTCGACGATTGAACGGAGGCAGGGGTTTAAAGTTGCCTGTCCGGAGGAAATTGCGTGGCGACAAAAATGGATTGGTGATGAACAATTAGAGCAATCTGGAAGACAGTTAAGTAAATCAGCTTATGGGCTTTATTTGCTGGATTTATTACAGGATTCAGGTTTTAGCTTTGATAACTAAGAAATGAAAAAGCAACTTCTGTTCACGTTGATAATATGGAGTTTGGACTAGTATGCGAAAGCCATTTAGGGAAAGCCTGTTGAGTGAGCACAGGTATCATGTTGTAATTATAGTTATTTTTTTCTCCACTCTTTTTAGCCTTTTTTTTCAAACCATTCTATTTTCAGATCGGCTGATTGTTTCTGATGGGCTAATCCCTGCCTATTTTAAAATTCCTAATTGGTCTGGTTTTTTATATACAGGATTCCCGATAATTACTGATCCTATATGGAATGCATTTTATCCTATACGGTTTATTATCTATACAATTTTCAATTTAAATTTTAACTTTTTCATTATAGCAGGCTATTTTTTAATGGCTGTTTTCACCTATGCCTATGTCTATTTTATAACACGCATTCCAATAGCGGCATGTGTTAGTGCCATTCTCTTTAGCTTTTGTGGCTATTCGATATTTGAGATAGGTCATGCAGCTAACTTTATCCATACCCTTTGTTGGCTTCCCCTCATTTTGCTTTCTTTTGAAAAATTAAAAAACACCTTTAATTTTCTTTGGTTCTTAGTCGGCATAATAGCGATTACTATGACCATTTTTGGAGGTTTCCCTCAAATATCTTTTGCGCTTTGTTTTATTTTGCTAACGTACATTTTGTTAATCAGTTTTCAAGCTGTTAACAAATTAAAGAAATTGGGTTTTTATTTAGGAATGATTTCATCAGGATACTTGCTTGCGTCACCTCTGATTATACCAACCCTTGTTTTGAGTTTGCACTCAGCAAGAACAAGCCTATCGTGGGAATCTTTTACTACTTATTATGTCGAATTGAAGCAATTATTATTATTTAATTTTCCTTATTTAATGGGAGGATACTATAACATCTATACTAAAATTCCTTCTTTTGGTAATTGGGATATTGTAGGTAATCATGGGTACATTGGCTTTTTAAGTCTAATACTCGCAGGTATTGGAATAGTTAAGCGCCCTGCTAACTTACGTTTTGTCAGCTATTATTGGCTATTTTTATGCATTTTAAGTGTGTTGGTGGCTTTAGGCCCGGAAATAAATATTTTTTACAGGATTTTATTCAAAATACCTCTTGTCAATAATTTCCGTGCTCCGGAACGTTATCTGTTTATTTTTTCTTTCGGAATTAGCGTATTAGCAGGACTAGGTATCAAAGCGATGATGCAAGCTGTTATTTCGGTTCGTGCAAAATTTGCTATTTGGGCTTTTTCCTTTCTATTTGCAAGTTTTTTATTAATAACTCTTATTAAACTTTACCCAACTTTGCAAATTCAAGCTTTAAATAAATTACCTCCTCTTTTTAAAAATCCTGCTGTTGTTGTGCCCTTAGGATGGATAGCTATTTCCTTAATCAGTTTTTGGTATTGGCTTGTGCAGCCTAGATCCAGGGGGCGTTGCCTATGGGCTTGCCTGGTTTTAATAAGCGAGATACTTTACACGGCGTATTTTTCTTATTGGCATCCTAGTAACACTTTTTGGAGCCAGGAACAACTAACCAATCCACCAATTTATCTTAATCAACTAAGAAATGATTTAAAAAAGACAAACCATCGCTACTTACCAATGCAAGTAGCTGATGACCCCCTGGGTAAATACCTTTGGGGTAATCTTGGTATCTATTATTCTTTGCCAAGTGCGGGCGGTTGCACCCCCTTAGCCATAAATCGTTACACAGATTTTTTAGAGATCAGTGATTGTGGTGTCTATATTGGATATCCTCAACACTTACAGGATAATCAAGCGGTTAATATCGCCGGAATAAAATATTTTTTTTCTAGTCCGACGCCATTAAATGAAATTTGGTTTAAGGACAGTACTCATTTTAAACAAATCCAAAAAATAGGTAACTTATCCGTTTATGAGAATCTTAAGGTACTACCAAGATTATGGTTTACAGCAAAAGTGATTAACTTACCTTCTAGTGAGTTGCTACAAGTAATTCATAGTGGCAAATTTCTTGATGGCACCTCGTTTGATCCTGCAGTTGTTGCGCTTGTTGAGCGATCAAAAGATTTAACATTTGAAAGAGACAATACAGCCTACGCAAATATTAAAAAAATATCAGATGACGAGATCCTGATTAAAACAGCCACCCATAAAACACAATTTTTGGTATTTAGCGATATTTATTATCCAGGTTGGAAGGCTTATATTGATGGGAAAAGGACCGAGCTTTTTCTTACAGATTATATCTATCGTGGAATTATTGTACCCGCAGGTTCTCATGTGATTTCTTTTATATTTCGACCCTTATATCTATATACTGGTTATATTATATCTTTTTTAACTCTATGCGGATTAATTATCATATACCTGATTAACAAGGGGCGCGCACGATCTCTGAATTGATGTTAGTTATTTTAAGTTATCTCAATTTCCTAATATAAAGAGAGCAGCCATTGTATACAAGCTCATTCATTGACATACATTTGCCTAACAGATTAAAATGTCCTGTTTTTTGTCAAATACGGGTGTTTAAAATGGGAGACTTATCTGATATTGGCATTATAAAGGATGAGCTACTCGATTAGAGTATTGTGATGGTAAGATATTCATTAGTGCTACAGCTTTGCACATGACAAAGATTTATAAAACCCCCCGTCATCCCGAGCAACAGCGAGGGATTTCCTAATGACGCAGACTGAGGCTCAGTTCTTGAGATCCTTCGCTGCGCTCCTGACGGGGGGAAAATAGTCCTGTGCAAAGGTGCTACAGACCGTTTGCCCATGGGATAATGATCGGTGTTAAAAGCTTCTTCGGCGCATAAATGCATACCTGGATAATAATGAATAAAATACAAAGAGAAACGGCAGATATCAGTATCGCATTTTCATCAGGTCTAAACAGATTGCAAAGTAAAAAAATTAATGAGCAATCTGGATTTGTACCTCCATTAATCTCAAAACGATCTTCTATTAAAAAACTATTACGGTCAATTGCTCGGTGCAGTTATAACCTGGCTAAACCCATACTTAAACCACTTGCTTTCAGAGCACGTCAATATTTTTTTGCCGGATTACAACAGGAAATACTAGCTGAAACTCGCAAAGAGCTACTGACTTCTTTCGCAATGCTTGAGCAAATTAAGGCAAAAATTGAGGTTAGTGCGCGCAGAATTATTATTCCCTGTGGTCAGGACGAGGTCATTGTTAAGAGTGAGGCAGGCTACATAGTCTGCCCTACCTCAAATCCGGCACAACTTATAAGTCTCGTAGAAACCGGGGACTTAGAATCAGGCACTCGTCGAATAATCCAGCAGTTGGTAGGGCGCCATAGTATTTTTGTAGATGTGGGCGCTAATATTGGCATCTATACAATAGCCGCGGCCAGTGCCTTGCAAGGACAGGGAAAAATTTTTGCCTTTGAAGCTTCTGCAGCGACAAGGCAGTTACTGGAAAAAACCGTTTTAATAAATGGCTTCACTGCTATAATCAAAATTGATCAAGCGGCTGTTGTCAGGCTAGACGAAGCTCTTACAACTAATCAAAAAGTAGATCTTATTAAAATTAGTGTCCAAGGATCAGAAATCGAGGTTTTAGACTCTGGGAAATCAGTGATTCAAGATAACCCAAACCTTGGATTAATTGTTGAGTTCGCGCCCTCACTTATTAAACGTAGCAACCGGTCAATAGAACAATGGTTTAAAGCCTTTGCAGAGTTGGAGCTTAATTATAAAGTAATTAATTCCTTCACTGGCGAACTTGAAAATTGGTCACTAAAACAATTAGAAGCGGTAGACTCAGTTAATTTATTCTTTGCTCGCCAAAATTCAACAGCATGGAAAAAAGCCACATTATGAAGAAAGGTATTGTTATAGTAGGTGCCGGTGGACATGCAAAGGTTTGTATTGAACTTTTGCATGCAATGGGTGAGCGGATTAGCTATTGCATTGGAAATGAAGAAAGCCCTGAACTGTGTTTGGGAATCCCGGTTCTACAAGGTGACAATTATATTCAATCTTTATTCAAAGACGGTTATTCGCGAATATTCATAGCAATTGGTTCAAACAGTTTAAGAGAACGCTTGGCAACTCAGGCAATTAATCAAGGCTATCATTTAGTAAATGCTATTAGCCCGCAAGCAATTATCTCACCCACAGCCAGTTTAGGCTCAGGTATAGCAATTATGGCAGGTGTCGTCATTAATGCGGAAACGCGAATAGACGATTTGGTAATTATAAATACCGGAGCAACTATTGATCATGATTGCCAAATTGGTAAATCAGTGCATATAGCACCTCAATGCGCTTTAGCTGGCAGTGTAAAAATAGGGAATCAAAGTTTTATCGGTCTCGGTTCAAAAGTGATACCCCATTTAGAAATCGGCGAAAAGGTCATTATCGGTGCCGGAGCTGTAGTTATATCAAATATTAAGAGCGACGTGACTGCTGTTGGCGTCCCCGCACGTATTATCACTAAAAGAAGCGCTAAAGGAATATCATGAAACGAATATTTGTCGCCCAGCCTAAATTAGCAGGCAATGAACGTAAATATGTAC
Organism: Tatlockia sp.; assembly: GCA_013812775.1. GTDB lineage: Bacteria > Pseudomonadota > Gammaproteobacteria > Legionellales > Legionellaceae > Tatlockia. The sequence goes on from JACCSX010000120.1 coordinate 6,265, forward strand.
TTGATTGCATTGATTCTAATTGGATTTCCTCCATCGGTAAATACATAGGTGAATTCGAAGAAACCTTTGCCAGGTTTTGTGATGTGAAGCATGCGATTGCTACAAATAACGGCACAACCGCATTGCATTTAGCACTGGTCGCACTCGGTCTACAAGCCGGCGATGAAGTGATTGTTCCTACAGTAACCTATATTGCTACTGCGAATGCAGTTCATTATTGCGGTGCGAAGCCTGTGTTAGTCGATGTTTGTGCTGATACAATGAATATCGATCCAAAAGAAATTGAAAAAAAAATCACCTCAAATACAAGAGGCATCATTCCAGTGCATTTATATGGCCATCCTGCAGAGATGGAAGCTATAAATGATTTAGCTAAAAAACATGGACTGTGGGTCTTAGAAGATGCAGCAGAAGCGCATGGTGCTGAGGTTCTCGGACGTAAGGTTGGAGGCTTAGGGACTTGTGCAATCTTTAGTTTTTTTGGCAATAAGATTATTACTACTGGCGAAGGCGGAATGGTTACCACCAATGATGATGTACTGGCTGATAAACTTAGATTATATCGCGGCCAGGGAATGGATCCTACACGGCGCTATTGGTTCCCGGTAATTGGCTATAACTATCGCATGACTAATATTGCAGCAGCAATTGGCGTCGCCCAGATGGAAACCATTGACAAGGCCTTAGCTGGCAGAGTTGAGCTTGCAAGATGGTACAATGAGGCTTTAGCAAATTTTGAAGATCAACTTGTTTTACCAAAAGCACTGCCCTGGGCTAAACATGTTTTTTGGATGTACACTATTTATCTGCGGGATGGCGATGAATCAAGACGAGAGAAGGTTCGACAACATTTGGATGAAATGGGTATTGAGACCCGCCCCGTCTTCTATCCTATGCATATCCTCCCTCCTTATGCCGAGGATAGGGCTTATCCTGTTGCAGATCTGTGGGCCCCTCGAGGAATTAACCTTCCGGCTCATCAGGATCTAACTCAAAACGACGTGCAACGTATCGTAGAAACCCTCCTAACTGCCTTGAGATAAAGATGAAAATCGCACTCTGCTCCTCATACATTCCTTTTGTAAATGGAGGAGCCAGGAATATAGTTGATTGGCTTGAACCGATTCTTACAACAGAAGGTCACCAGGTTGAACGAATTTATCTGCCGCAATTAGATGCCCCTGCACTTTTATTTCAACAAAAAATGGCTTACCGATGGTTAGATCTGGAGAGTGCAGATCGAATTATCTGTTTTCGCCCCCCAGCTCATTTCATTCCTCACCCCCACAAAATATTGTGGTTCATTCATCATATTCGCGTTTTTTATGATTTATGGAATAGTCCTTACCGGGAATTCCCAAACAATCTGAAATACAGAGGAATTCGTGATGCGCTTCATATTAGCGATAAGGCGGCTCTAGGCGAAGCAAAAAAAATTTTCACTAACTCTGCAGTTGTTTCTAAGCGCTTGAAACACTTTAATCAAATCGATAGCGAAGTATTATACCCGCCAGTCATAGAGCCAGAGCGCTTTCATTCCAAAGGGTACAATGATGAGGTAGTTTATATTTGTCGCTTGGAACATCACAAACGACAACATTTACTCATTGAGGCTATGCAGTACACTAAAACACCGGTTCGTTTACGCTTGTGCGGAACATCTAATAATTTGGATTATTTAGAGGAATTAACAAAGGCTATTGATAAACTCAAGTTATCTGAGCAGGTCACTCTCGATAACCGTTGGATTAGTGAAGAAGAAAAAGTAGAACTATTGTCCCTTTGTTTGGCAGCTGTTTATTTACCCGTTGATGAGGACTCCTACGGATACCCAAGTATTGAAGCCAGTCTCTCTTGCAAAGCCATTTTGACCACCTCAGACTCAGGAGGCGTACTTGAACTTATAGAAGATGGAATTAATGGTTATATTAGTGACCCTTCTCCAGAAGCCTTAGCAGAAGCCCTTGATAAGTTCTATCTTGATCGGGAAAATACCCAAAAAATGGGATTAAACGCTCGAGGGCGTTTAAACGATCTTAATATTTCCTGGTCTCATGTCGTCGAAAGGTTGCTTGCATGAAAGTTCTTATTGTTAATAACATGGCTCCTTTTATCTGGGGCGGTGCTGAAGAGCTGGCAACTCACTTACGAAAAAATTTGATCATTGCCGGACATGAAGCCGAAATTCTGCGAATTCCTTTTCAATGGGAGCCTGCTGAACGCATTCCATCGCAAATGCTTATGGTGCGATCCTTTGAATTGGATAATGTTGATCATGTTATTGCGTTAAAATTTCCTGCTTATCTAATACGGCATCCGCAAAAAACCTTTTGGCTTTTACACCAATACCGTCAGGCTTATGATCTCTTTGCTGCAGGCCAGACAAATCTTCCATCTGGCAAATCAGGTGAAGACCTTCGAGCATTAATTAAGGCCGCTGATAATGAAAGTTTTGCTGAAAGTCGAGCTATCTTTACTAATTCTGAAGTTACAAGACAACGGTTACTTCATTACAACGGCTTTGATGCAAAAGTTCTCCATCCTCCTATTAATGATCCAGAACTCTTTAGGCATGGCAAAGAGGGTAACTACATTTTTGCAGGCGGCAGAATAAATAGTATGAAACGGCAACATTTATTGCTAGAAGCCATGAGCAAAGCGGATAGCAAAGTTAAGCTGGTTATTGCAGGCCCACCAGATACACCGGCCGATGCTAAAAAAATCAAAGAAAGTGTAGAACGATTGGGACTACAAGATAGAGTAACCCTTGATTTGCGTTTCTTGCCGCGCGAAACCTATGCAAACTATGTTAATGACTCAACTGCTGTAGCTTATTTACCCTTTGATGAAGATTCTCTAGGCTATGTGGCAATGGAAGCTGCAATAGCAGGCAAAGCCTTAATTACTACCTCCGATAGTGGCGGCATCCTGGGCTTAGCAAGGCATGAAGAAACAGGATGGATTGCAGAAGCAAATTCCGCCTCATTAGCTGAAGCAATGAGCTCAGTATGGAAAAATCCTGCACCTACACAACAATATGGTATTGCGGCGAGAGAATTATGGTTAAGTTTTGGTGCTAACTGGCCCCAAACAGTGGAGACTCTCCTACAATGAAATTAATGCTATTTACTCCAGTAATTAAAACCTCAGCCATTGGACGCATGGCTAGCCTGGTAGCCCGAAAACTGAGTTCCTACGGTCACGAGATTATAGTTATTCGATCTGAGAATGAGAGCTTTTTTAATCAACCCATTCATAATTTTGGTGTCCTACCTATTTCCTGGTATGAGTTTTCTCAAATAAATGAGCATGCATCCTCAGTAGATAAAGTTATATATCAAATAGGCGATAATTTTGATTTTCACCAGGGTTGTATACCCTGGTTAGCACAATTATCCGGGGTTGTTTGTTTACATGATTTTTACCTTGGCAATCTTTTTTATTTATGGGGACAAACTAATCGACTGGAAGCCTGCTCGATTCTTAACGCCTGGTATGGATCTGAGGCTGCAAAACACTTTTTCTCCTATAAAAATTCTGAAACCTTGATTGAGGGAACCTTAGAAAAATATCCAATGACTGAATGGATTTGCTCCCTGGCCGAAGCTGTGATTACCCATAGTAATTGGGGAATTGAGCGGGTATTAAAATCCTGCCCTGGTCCAGTTAGAGTAGTGCCATTACCTTATGATGCCCCTCATGCTAAAACCAGTGAAAATTATACCACTGAAGCAACGAAGGATAAATTGCGCATATTGACTGTTGGCCATGTCAATAAGAATAAGCGAACAGAATCCGTTATAAAAGCTATTGGTAAAAGTCGTGAGCTGCGTAGCAAAATCGTTTATCAGCTTGCAGGTTACGTTAGCTCAGAAACAGAATATAAATTATCAAAATTAGCCAAAAAACAAAAAGTAAATCTCATAGTTTCGGGCGTAGTTTCTGATTCCATTTTAGCAGAAGCAATTAATCAAGCAGATATGATAAGTTGTTTTCGTTGGCCTGCTCTAGAGGCTGCTTCAGCTTCTACAATTGAAGCGTTACTCTATGGAAAGCCCACTATGGTGATAAACACTGGTTTTTATAGTGAAATTCCAGATAACTTTACAATAAAGATTAATCCAGAAAATGAGATTAATGAAATTCAGAAGGTCTTGGAAAATCTAATAAAAGATCCAGGGTATTATAGGGCTTTAGGCCAGCAAGCTCAGCTCTGGGCGATGCAAGTCTTTTCTGCTGATAACTATGTGCTAAAGCTTAGTGAAGTCGTACTGACCACGACAAGAACAAGCGTAGTAACTGAGGCTATCAATACTTTTAGCAAAATAATGTATAATTGGGGAAATGAGGGAGAGTTGATTGGTAAGGAATATATTATTAAGCCCTTGACTGTTTTTTCTGAGGTTTTGTGAATTGAGAATACCACCACATCAACTTAAACCAAGGTAACCTACAAGCCTGAATTGTTCTCACCTCTAAAATAAAAATATAGTTCAATAAAAGTCTTAATATCAGCTCTTAATAGCCAACTGCCAGACATACCCCCTATCAGCAATAAATTGCCTATTTAGAATATAACGAATTGCATCTTCTCGTGGCATAGATTCAAAGGACTGAATTATTTCATTAGGTACTACAACATTCTTTCCGGTTAAACGATAAATAAGATTACCATTGATATATGAATTCTGATCTTGTATTTCAACTATATCACCATCTCTTACAACGTCTAGCAAACCCTCTTTTAATGCATGAGTGAGTGAACGTTTAGGTTCGGTAAAAATTGTATCAAGAAAGGCTGCTTCATGTTTATTAGATATCCAATTTAACGTTGTGTATAGGGAGCTCAGGGCGATGATTAGAATTAAAAGTATTGGATGTAGCTTTACTACATATCTTTGGATGAATACTGCCAAAAGGAGCGCCAGACCAAAATATTCGTAATAAACGGGAAGATAGGGTAAACCCCAAGATATTACCATTTGATATCTTTCGGAGAGTGCCATTAAAACGGGGGGCAGTAAGACAAAAGCCGCAGCTATGGGGATTACTCCTTTTGGCACTTGAGCGCTAGATTCAGCGGAGTTATCTGGTCTTATAAGAAAGAAATAGCATAGGAAGGAAAGTGTTGCCACCAACCATGCACCATAATTGCTTAGAAAATCTTTTATTAGCTGTGATAGGGGATTGTTTACATGACCAATCATAATATAAAAACTCCCGGGCAAGCATCCTGTCAGTTGTTTCAAATAGGTAACTGGGAACGCATTCAAGGAGCCTAAAGTGGTACCAGAATAAACAGCGGCAACGCTGTGTCTGAGTAGGTAACTAAAGACTAAAAACAAGGTTAATGGAATAGTAACAATAATTAAATTTTTTAAACGATTAACCTGCATTGAGGTACAAATGACCGCAATTGCAATAGGAAAGTAGATAATATTCAACTCATAACAAAGCAGGGAGAGAATAGCCACCATCGTTGATGCCAGCAAATACCCGCTGCGAGCTGTTTGTCTCCATTTAACCAATAAAATCAGCGATATAGTAATGAACAAACCCAGAAGCTGGTAAAATATTGCATATGCAGCAATTGGATCATCCAGAGGTCTAATTTGGAATATTGATACAAGAAGTAAGACAAATAATCCAATCGTTCGCCAGGAAATATGAACTAATTTGAGTAGATAGATAACCATCCCAATATGAATAACTGTGGAAGCTACATCCGCCAGACGAATTAATAGCTCATTGCCCTGTAAAAAATAAAAAAAACTATATATTGGGAAAAATCCCAACATTACTCGTCCACCCTTAATTAGCCAAAGCTTGACTATATTTATAGAAAACTCACCAAGCCCTGAATGAAAGCGTTGGATCATGTCGTATATTTGCGAATTTAGGGAGTCATCAAACCACATTCCATTGGTAACAAAGGGGAGAAACTCTAAGGCGATCAGCAGAAGATATGACAAACCTACAACAACTAAACAAAATTTTTTGTTTAAAGAAATAGAATTCATGATTATTTATAAACACTTCGAGGGTTTAAAATCAACAAAAATAATTGCATTATGAGTTAGTCTAGTATTAATTACCAGCATGAAATATTAGGCTCTTTAACCGATGAGTAGCAATACTCTGGGTTTTAATTCTATCTAATAGTAGGCTAACCTTTCCTGAAAATTCTTTATCCTGGCATATTGAATTATTTGAATTAAAAGATTTTATAAATTATGAAATCTATACCTATGCTTTCAAATTACATCGAACTTGTTTGATGCTATATTCGCCAAATTTCTTTGAAAATAGATCTTGTAGTTCTCCCTGAAAATGCTCTTTGCAGTAGACTTTAAGCAGTTCAAAGTATTCCGGCAAAGCCATCATGGGCACACCTTTTTTCTTTGTTAAGAGATCCTTCACCCCACGACCAGCCTTTTCTTCAGAATAAGCGTAAGTATAGGGCGCTAATGTAGAAACTCCCAGGCCGTATAGGTGATATAGTTTTGCAGATTCCGGTATAGCGAATAAAGTGTATATAGAATTAAATGGAAATGTTCCGCCCCAAATTACTACAGGATAATGGGGGAAATTTTTAAAATCTTTTCTCATCTGATTTGAAACTAGCTGCTCAGATTTAGATGCATTAAAAATGGGGCCCAGGGTCATGAAAGCCCCTGAAAACAAAATTATTACACTGACATAGTCACGCCAACCTGATTCGCCCCTTCTCAAGAAAGGAGCAATCAGAAGCAAAGAAATAACAGGTACATAGACACGCAAAATTGCAGGACGTCCCCATAAGCCCATCAATAATATAGCTACAATGAATAAGCTCCAGCTTGCTGCAATCCGCCAATTTGGCCTCAAAAAAGCCATAAATAGCGCCATCAATACAGGGAATAGGAGCCTAGGTCCCCACAAAGCTTGCAAGCCCAGCCAGACATTGCTCAATAAGCTTTTTTGTACAGGCAGGGGGCCCAGTTTATCGAGTAAATTGCTAAGCTTAATTGGATCGGAGATAGTTGAATCAACAAAAAAAAAGGATTTTATCAATTCAATATCATTAGAACTATATCCTTGCTCAGCCAAAATATCCTCACGTTGTTTAATAAGCTCACTAGCACCAAAGTCTGTAAAAGGCGCACGAACTGGATTAAGCCTATTATATTTCTGCCATTCGAGACTTTGATAAGCTTGTCTATCTAGCACAGCGGATATTGCCGTTACAGCAATCAGAACACACAAAGCAATTTTTGCTGAAGGCCGGCATAGCAAAACTCGCCAAGGCATTAGAGGTAACGCTACAATTGTAACCAACCAGAATTCATGACTACGAATTAAATAACTTAAAAATGCCAAAAGACAACCTAAAACCAAAACTTTCCAATCATTTTTCTGTACATATAGATGAGTGCAAATAATCGCACTGAGCATGAGCAGCCCTGCATTAATTGTGAATTGGGCAACTAAGAGTGAAGGAACCAGTATCACCATAAGCATCAAAAAACTAACCACCACTCCCGCACCAAGCTGAACTAATCCATAAAAAATTACTGTGCCGACAAGGATAAGCACACTGATAGTCGCAAGAGAATAACCCACTATTCCATTGATTTCTGGTATAGACCGTACCAAATATCCCCAAAGAATATTAGAAAATAGAAGATTTGGAGAGCTTGCAGACATACCATAACCATGAGCAATCATGGACATAGCCACGTCATCATTGGTTTCCCATCGAAACTCAAAAAAATAAGCAAGAACACTTACAAGCGTTGTAACAATAAGCAGTGAAATTAAAAGCCATTTTAAATTTGATATGCGAAATTTATTAGATAGGACAGAAATCATAGAGGATATTTTCCCGTTTAAGATAAAAAATTAGCAACAAGTGTACTGTATACACAAGAAACTAATTGCATTGTTCATCGCCTACTTTTTTACTCATTTTTATTGAGACTTTTTGCAGCATTCCATATTTAACAAGTAAGAAATATAAAGAAAAAATCACAATCACTGATATTCCTGCCGTTATAAAATAACCATCCCAGGATACCCAATATCCAGTATTCATAAAATATCTTTGCAAACTGGTCGTATAAAATTCATCTATGCTCGGCCAATCTGAAATAGGGTCTACATTTATTAGATAATAAATTTTTGAGCTAACAATACCTATCAATAGATAGTAAAGACAAAATTTAAACCTTATATTCATACTATCTAAAACGAGACATAAAAGGTAAATATAAAATGGTATTAAAAAAGTATTGAATCTATATTGTGAATTCAATGAAAAATAAAAGGATATAAACAAGAGAATAACCAACCCAATGTTTTCTTCATAAGCCTTTTGGAAAAGTTGTTTACAATAAATTAAAGCCATTAAGGTAACCGGCCCCCAGGTTACAATTTGCATAGTAAAAAAGATACCAGGCTTAATCAAAGTGTTTAATGGAATATTGTAAAATAAAAAAAGAAACATCGTCGTTTTATCAATAGCACTGACTTTCCCGACAGTATTTGGCGATAAATGCATTAGATATTTATAAAGAATTAATGCAATTATAAGAAAAACAACATATAAAAAAATATTTTTTAAATACAGATTAAAAACATTACGACAAAGCAGCATTGGTTGCATACTATAAAGTATAAAAAATGAATATAAACACGCTATTAGAGCGCTAAGAATAGAAAATTTTGCAGCAATGGTTGTCATGTGATTAGTGAGTGGAGTACTGCCCTCGGCGTTAAGGATTGATTGCCAAAAATTTTCTGAGTAACTTGCAAAAACTAAAGCTAAAAAATAACCAAACGAAACTAACGAAGCTATCCATTTATTAGTTTTATATTCAACAGAACTAAAACTTGTAGGTGGATAGATATACATCGACAAAATAAAAATAAACACTATTCCAATTGGCCAGGTTATTATCGTTGGTATTATAAGTAAATTTAAAAATACATAGGATTTACTAATGGAAAAATACAAGGCAGCGATCGCTAGCGTTACAGCAAAAGGATCCGTAAGAATAGGATAATAAAAATAAAGTTTTAACCATGTAAAATTGAAGAAAAAAGAGATAAACCCGAAGAAAAATGTCTCGGTTTTTAAATATTTAACTTCACAAATCCTATTCCAAAAAAAAATAATCGAGAGTAAACAAAAGGTATTTAAAATGTAAAAAGCGTTGAAAATAGAGCGAGCTGAGTTGAGGTCAATTTTTAAACCTTTACAAACGGCCCAAATAATAAAAGAAGGGAAACAGCGTGATACATGATAAGCATCGGATGTAGTAGAACTATAGCCAAAAAAATCCTGAGCATAACGAGCATAGGTTTGCCCATCCCAGCCAAGCCCATTATAAACAGGTAATCTTTCTCCTATAAAAAAATACAGAATTGAATATAAAATAACAAAAGTATAACAACAAAAGAGGATATTTTTTTTGCTAAAAGATTGATTCAAAATGGATACCTGTTAAAAACCACTAGCAAAAAACTATCTGCTAACAGATAGACGCAACTAATCTATTCTATAACGCCGTGGACAGTGCTGGCAATATTAATCAGTGCTAGGCATGAATGCTGTTTCAACCCGACTAAGGATGCCCGAGTCGTCCTTTCTACGCCTTTCTATTAGAGAAGATAAATCTATTTAATATTAAGATAGAAAATATTAAAAAAACTTCTATAATATCTTGCTGCGACCTACCCGGTTCATACTCTCATAGGTGCGATCAGTAATTTTAGGCACATATGATAAATCACGACAGTCACAGAATGGATCATAACCAATTGAATTTCTTATACATTTTAACGAGGACGTAAAAATGAAAGCAGTACTTTTAGCCGGTGGTTTAGGCACCCGAATAAGTGAGGAAACGAGTTTACGTCCCAAGCCTATGATTGAAATTGGTGGAAAACCTATTCTTTGGCATATTATGAAACTATATTCTGCGCATAATATACATAATTTTATTGTTTGTTTAGGCTATAAAGGTTATGTCATAAAAGAGTATTTCGCTAATTATTTTCTACACATGTCGGATGTTACGATAGACATTAGTAATAACAAAATGGAAATTCATCAAAATAGTTCTGAGCCTTGGCTAATTACTTTAGTTGATACTGGAGATCAGACAATGACTGGGGGTCGTTTAAAACGAGTCGCCCACCATTTGGATAATAATGATTTTTGCCTTACCTATGGTGATGGCGTTTCAGACGTAGATATTTCCTCTGTCATTTCCTTCCATCAAAAACAAAATAAATTAGCCACCCTAACAGCTATCCAACCCCCGGGCCGCTTCGGTTCTTTACTAATTGAAGATGAGCAGGTCAAAGGCTTCAAAGAAAAACCTCAGGGCGATGGTGGCTGGATTAACGGTGGATTTTTTGTTTTATCCCCCAAAGTTATCGATTATATTGAGGGAGATGATACTATCTGGGAAAAAGCGCCACTTGAGACCTTATCCGCAGAAGGACAATTATCCGCTTTTCATCATGATGGATTTTGGCATCCAATGGATACCCTTCGTGATAAAAATTATTTAGAAGAATTATGGGAATCGGGTAATGCACCCTGGAAAACCTGGTAGGCTTTTGCCGGCAAATGAAAATGTCAATTTTAAAGGAAACCGATAATGAAACAAGAATTTATTCATGTACCCTATGGAAAAACTGTACACGGCGAAGAAGAAATTGAAGCCGTAGTTTCCGTACTTCGTACCTCAACACAAATGGGTAAACATGTTCGCGAAATGGAAGAGAAAGTAGCTAATTCCTTTAGCAAACAACATGGAATAATGGTTAACTCCGGCTCTTCTGCTAATTATTTGGCCATTGAAATATTGGATTTACCGGCTGGCTCCGAAGTAATTACACCCGCTCTTACTTTTTCAACTACGGTTGCCCCGCTTGTTAAAAATGGCTTGATTCCTGCCTTTGTTGATGTAGAACCAGGTACGTTTAATATCGACGCTAATCAAGTCGAGGCGATGATTTCTCCAAAGACCAAGGCGATGATGATCCCTAATCTCTTAGGCAACCTTCCAAACTGGAAAGTGCTAAGAGAACTGGCGAATAAGCATAATTTGATTCTGATTGAAGATTCTGCAGATACCTTAGGCGCTACAATAGATGGTCAACCCGTAGGCCGCTTTACCGACCTAAGCACCACCAGCTTTTATGGCTCCCACGTGGTCAACTGCGCTGGTAATGGCGGTATGTTGTGCGTGAATGAACAAAGACTGAATGAGCGCGCCAAATTATTGCGTAGCTGGGGACGTAGTTCTTCCTTATTTGTTGAATCTGAAGCTATCGAAAATCGTTTTAATATCCAGGTTGATGGAATTGACTATGATGCAAAATTTGTATTTGAAGCCTTAGGTTATAATCTTGAACCCTCCGAAATGGGCGCAGCCTTTGGTTTAGTGCAGCTCTCCAAACTAGCCCAAAATATTAAATCGCGTGAACAGGCATTTGACCAGCACACAAAATTCTTTTCCAAGTACAAAGAGTGGTTCATTCTGCCAAAACAATTACCTGATTCAAAAACGGGCTGGTTAGCCTTTCCATTAACTATTAAAGATAGCTCGCCATTTTCTCGTAAAGAATTACAAATATTTTTGGAAAAACGTAATATTCAAACCAGAACTGTATTCACAGGTAATATTTTACGCCAGCCCGGTTTCTCTAAAATTGATCGCCGTGAATCCGCTACTGGTTACCCTCATGCGGATCAAGTTATGCGCGGTGGAATTCTTCTTGGCTGTCATCATGGCTTAACCCCTGAAATGATGGCGCATATTCATCAGTCTTTTGAAGAATTTGTTAAAGTGAAAATAGAACAAACAGCGTAGTGCTGAAAAAATCCCAATCCGGGTGAGCCTGGCTCACCCAACTTATTTTATAAAAGGCATATTGAGAAACAGTTATGAAATTAATCTCTATCGTTACCCCCTGTTTTAATGAAGATTCAAACATCGAAGAAATCCATAGGCAGGTTAATGAGCTATTTGAGACAATTCCTAACTATCGCTATGAACATGTTTTTATCGATAATGCCTCTACCGACAACACGGTAAGCTTATTGAGGAAGATTGCAGAAAATGATCCGCAGGTGAAGATTATCGTTAACTCGCGCAATTTTGGTCATATCCGTTCGCCTTATCATGCCATGTTACAAACTGAAGGCGATGCAACTATATTAATCGTAGCTGATTTGCAAGATCCACCCGAATTGATCAAAGAATTTATTCACAAATGGGAACAGGGTTTTAAAGTTGTCGTTGGCGTTAAACCTGAAAGCCAGGAATCAAAGCTGATGTTTTTTATACGTCGGACTTACTATCATTTTGTAACAAAGATTGCCGATGTTAAGCTGATAAAAAACTTTACAGGCTTTGGATTGTATGACAAAGACGTCATTGCTTTATTGCGTTCTCACAAAGATCCCTATCCTTATTTTCGTGGGCTAATTGCTGAAATTGGTTTTGATATCGCCGAAATACCCTACAACCAACCAAGAAGAACTCGCGGAGTGACAAAAAATAACTTTTACACACTCTACGATATGGCGATGTTAGGAATTACCAGCCATTCAAAAATTCCTTTACGCTTGGCAACGATGGCAGGTTTTTCGCTTTCGATTCTTAGCTTTATAATGTCCATTGTCTTTCTCTCTTTAAAATTATTTTTTTGGCACAGCTTTAACCTTGGAGTAGCTCCAATTTTGATTGGCCTATTCTTTTTTTCCTCTGTACAGCTGTTTTTTATTGGATTGTTAGGTGAATATATTGCATCCATTAATACAAGAGTGATGAGCAGACCCCTGGTTGTTGAAAAAGAAAGAATTAATTTTACTGAACCAGCATGAAGCCAAATCCCTTATCAAATGATTTAACTCATATTTTTGATAACACATTTTTGCTATGGAATGAACTTCGTGACCAACAGATTTTTATCACGGGTGGAACTGGTTTTTTTGGCTGTTGGCTATTAGAAAGTTTCTTATGGATGAACAACGCCTTAAATCTGAATGCAAAAGCGACCATCCTGACGCGAAATATTGAAAATTTTGCTAAAAAATATCCACATTTGTACCATCAATCGTCTCTCTCTTTTTGTGAGGGAGATGTTAGAAATTTTGAATTTCCAGTGCAACATTTTTCTCATATTATCCATGCTGCCACTGACACCAACGCAAGTCTGAATAATGAAAATCCTTTTGCTCTTTTTGCAGCTATTTCACAGGGCACAGAACGGATGTTTGAGTTTGCCAAATACTGCCAGGCCAAAAAATTTCTGCTAACAAGTTCTGGTGCCGTCTATGGAAAGCAGCCAGAAAATCTTAGTCATATACCTGAAACTTATCCCAATCAGCTTCAGATATTTGATGCAAAATCCACTTACGCATTGGGTAAATGTACTGCCGAACATCTAAGTTATTTGTATGCGATGCAAAGTGGATTAGAAATAAAAATTGCCCGCTGCTTCGCCTTTGTTGGGCCTTATTTACCCTTGGATGGGCACTATGCCATAGGTAATTTTATATCTAATGGGTTAAGTGCTGAGCCAATACAGGTTAAGGGCGATGGAACAGCTTTTCGTTCTTATCTTTACGCCGCGGATTTGGCTATCTGGTTGTGGACTATCTTATTTTGCGGTAAAACTTCCTATCCATACAATGTAGGTTCTGATGAAGCATACTCCCTTGCTGATATTGCTAATATAGTAGCCGATTCATTTTCAACTCCTCTCGCTGTGAATATATTGCAAGAAAAAAAACCAGCAGTGCCTATTGAGCGTTATGTTCCCAATATCAATCGTGCAGGAAAAGAACTTAATTTACGGCCTCAGATAAAATTGCCTGAAGCTATTAAATTAACCAAGGAATGGTATAAAACCGTAGGTTGGGTCACGACCCAACAACTCACTCAAAACATTTAGTGATAATATGACCTCAAAACAGCAAATTTTTATCTTTATTTTAGTCGGTATTTTAAATACCATTTTTGGTTATTGTTGCTATGCCGGGTTTATCTATCTCGGACTATCCTATCCACTTGCTTTGCTGTATTCGACAATTTTAGGCGTGTTATTTAACTTCAAAACCACCGGAAAATTTGTATTTAAAAACTCTAATAATCTTTTAATTTTTAAATTTATATCAGTTTATATTTGCACCTATTTTTTCAATATAATTTTAATTAGCCTTTTGACGCATTTCTCATTTGATTTATATCTGGCAGGATTAATTGCAGTTTTTCCTTCTGCAATTTTAGGATTTATTTTAAATAAGAAAATGGTATTTAAAAGAGTCGTATAAATACCTATAGGTTTTTTTATGACCTCTTTCATCTATTGCTTAAAATAATTATGTTGCTAAAATTATTCCTTCTTCAGAAATACAAAGTAAGAGCATGCTAATCAGCAAACTAAATAGAAATCATTTTTTTTTATTTTCGATATTAATAATTTTTATTATCTGGGTTAAAAGCGTCGCATTTTATGAGCCCATCTTACATCCTGAGTTTGTACAATCCGCAGGATTTATGACGATGAAAACAGAGTCAGGCAAAGCAGATCTATATAAAATATTTGACTCCTCCGAGACAGAGTTAGGATATTATCGCCCCCGTGTTATTTCATTTTTGCTGCAATATATCGATTCACATTTTTTTTTATTTATGACCAAGGTTTACCCCAAATGGGGCGGGCGACTGATTGGTTATTATTTTTCAATCTTTATGATTATTCTGTCTTCATTTTATTTGGTAAAAACGCTAATCCCTGCACAGAATTTCGCATTTAGGCTTCTTCTGGCGATTCCCCCCTTAACCTGGATAAATACGCAGGGTACTATTCTGGTTTCACTCCGCTCTGCCAAGCTGCTCTGCATAGCTGCAATTATTTATATGTTCACCCTTCTTATTAAATCCGAAAAATGGAGTTTTGATTTTCTCCACTATAGGGCTTTATTTTTCCATTCAATTCTATTTACTTTATTTTGTTTGGTTGATGAGCAAATTATTTCTTTTCTGGTATTGTTCACAGCCTATTCAATTTTTATGTATTTTTGTGATAAAAAAGATCTGCGCTCTTTTGTTTTTTATGGTGGGTTATCGCTTATCATCTATACCTTACTGTTTCATACCTTATTAAAAACGATTTTCAGTCATTTTACACCCAATTTTAAACCCACACATTTACATACTTTGTCACTGCTTCTAAAGAATTTTTCATGGAGTTTTGTATTAAAATCTATACAGTTATATACAATTGTAGTTGTAAAAAACTTTTCTTTTTTACTTGTGTTTTTTCTATTAGCTTTTATAAACGCTCTGCGCGTCAAAAAATATAACGATCTATTATTAGTAGTAGTTTTTATCAGCGGGTCGATGATCTCTATTGCCGGCATATCTTTAATACATCCACCTATTACCTCCTTCCCGGATTTGAAGGTCTCGATGTATTTTTTGCCAGTGGTTACAGTGTTTTATTGTTTGCTTTTATACCTCTTAAAAGATTCCAATTTTACTAATAAATATCAATTTTTGTTAGCCTTTACAATTGTTCTTGTATCATTAAGCAATTTATCTAAATTTAGTGAAGTGTATCATGCATTGAAAACAGGTCATCTTGCCGTGTTTATCCCAGTCTCTGATGTTTTGACAGAATCTATAACAGGTCAAGCAAACCACGATGAAACAATAAAAGCACTGAATACAGGGGTGTACAGTTACTTAAGGATACATCGTTTTCTGGGCAAAGCTTCGACGTGAATAATCAGTATTGGCAGCCCTATATTATTTTGTATTAATCATTGTTTCCAAAAGATTATACTGCTGGCTGGGTCTTATGTTGACTCCATACTAACAGGTTTAGTAAGAGGTTCCATTTCAGTTATGGGGCGTCCAAAGGCGATTTTTGGATAGGCATTAGCATGTACGTCGACCATCACCTGCAATAAGGTAGCCTCTTCATTGCTCCAAAACCATTGTAGCGCTGAGTCTATTTCATCGGAAACCAAAATAGTTTTAGCAGCGATACCATAAGCGCATGCTATCGCCTCAAAATTGGGAGCGCTATAGCCCCAATAGGTGGCTAAATAGCGACTATTAAAATAACTATCCTGAAATTGACGAATCATGCCTAAACTATTGTTATTAACCACAATCATTTTAATTGGGATTTGTTCTCGTACAATAGTTTGTAATTCTTGAATATTTAACTGAAAACAACCATCACCCGCTATAACCACAACAGGCTTTTTATTATGAGCCAAAGAAGCTCCAATAGCTGCCGGTAAGGCAAACCCCATAGCACCCATGCCCGCAGAGGTCATAAAAAACTGATCTGTATTAACTTCTAAAGATTGGGCTGCCCACATTTGATGATTGCCAACATCTACGACGAAGCCCTTACTTCTATAAGAATGTTGCGACAAAAGATGCATAAAATGATTTGGATTAATACCTGAAATATTTTGTAATTCTTTTGTGTCTGGCCATTTTTCTTTTTGTTCATTAATTTCATTAAGCCATTTTTTATTCATTACAAGTTTTTCGCCTGCAATTTGCTCAAACATTTTGGCAATAAAATCGGAGACATCCATGACCATAGGAATACAATTTTCAACGCGATTATTGATTTCATGTTCATCACAATCAACATGAAATATTGTTTTATTGTGAGAAAAGGAGGCTACATCGGCCCCTGTTTGGCGTATATCTAAACGAGAGCCAAGGACAATTAGCAGATCACAATGTCCCAAAGCAATATTTGCCCAACGATTACCATAGCTTCCAATAAAGCCAACTCTGAGAGAATGATTATAATCAATAGCATCAACACCTAATAAGGAAGTAACAACTGGAATTTGCAGAGTCTCAACTAATTTTAAAAATTCATGGGAAGCACCGCTAGCGTTAACACCACCACCGGCTAAAATCAGAGGCTTTTTTGCCTCTTTTATCGCTGCAATTAATCTCACAAAAACCGCATCTTCCGTTTGAATATCAACTTTCTTTCTTGAAATTTTTTGAATAGGGGCGACTTCAATCTCTGCACGTTGCAAATTCATTGGAATATCAATAAGTACAGGACCGGGCCGACCACTAATCGCTAATTGATAAGCTTCATTTAGAACAGGTTCAATTTGCTCTGCTTCAGTTATTAGGTAACTTTTTTTAGTTATGTGTTGCGTCATGGAAACAATGTCCGTTTCTTGAAATCCCAGTTGGCGAATTTTTCTATCGCCTTTTTGTTCATGGGTATTGACCTGCCCCGTAATAAAAAGGCCGGGGGAGGAATCGAAATGACAAGAAGCAATGCCCGTGATTAAATTGGTTGCACCAGGACCACTTGTAGCCATACCGACCGCAACATTTCCCGTACATCGTCCATATGCATCAACAGCAAAGGACGCAGACTGCTCATGATGAAAAGAGATAATTTCAATACCCCCCTCTTCATGAATGGCATCTAAAATTTGTGTAATCATACCGCCAGACATTTGAAAAATGTATTTTACTTCCTGAGCACGGAGAAATTTGGCTATGTACTCACTAGCTTTGATCTTCATTAAAATCCTTAAATACTTTTGGTTTTTTGGCATTATACCTTGAGAATATACTTAGCGTAGCAAAATTTTAACGAAGGGTGACTATGCTTTTTTCGAACCTAAGTTTAAATTTAGAGATTTTTCCGATAAACTGCTGGCATTGATTTGATATACCTAATCGAGCCCTAAGTGACAGCAAACTTGCATAACTCTTCATTTTCAGCTCCCTCAAATAATTTCTCTATTGAAATTGAGTCGTTGCGTGGTATTGCTGCACTTTTAGTAGTAGCAGGTCATTTTAAATTAAAAATATTTGGTAATATATATGGTTCTTTATCATCCAAACCCTTAGTCCTATTCACAACCCTAGTAGATAGCATGCTCAATCCACAATCCACAGTGCTGCTTTTCTTTACAATTAGCGGTCTCGTTTTAGGCAGACAGCTTCGAAAAAATCCTATCGAGGGCTTTCCTTCCTTTATAGCCTACCTTTGTCGCCGTGGTTTTCGTCTATTTCCACTTATTTGGGCTACAACGATTTTTGCCTTTATCCTGGATAGTTTTGTGCATCATAGGAATTTTGCGCTTTTATTTTTAAACTTAACTCTTAATAATATTTCCCTTAATGAAGTCTTATGGTCTATACAAGTTGAGTTATGGTGCAGTCTGTTTTTCCCTTTACTTTTTTGGATGTTTAGAACAAGCGGCATCATTTATAATGTTTTATTATTTATAGGTTTTGCATTCTTGAGTTATTTTGTAAAAACCCCTATTTTCATGCAATTTTGGGTTTTCTTTCATGCAGGGTTATTGGTTGATGTTTTAAGTACTAATTTAAACCTTTCCAGGTTTAAAAACCCGTTGATTTTGTTATCAGCATACCTGATTTTTATTTTGGCGCCAGAATTTAGCATTGGCCCAAGAAATTGGGCTTATGGTTGCTGGCAATCATGGGTTTTACCGGAAATTATCGCCTGCCCCTTAATTTTATTTTTTATAGTTCACAATAAAAATAACTCTGTTAATGCTTTTCTACGATTATCATGGATAAGGTATTTGGGAAAAATTTCTTTTAGCGTTTATTTAATACATTTTCCTATACTTCTTTACATGTTAGCTAAATTTCCAGTAGACACTATTTCACAAATACTTATTTTTTCTTGCGGTTTTTTTGGTTCAACCATTTTAATATCCGGCTTGGCATACCGTTGGATTGAGATTCCTTTTAATAATATTGGCAGGAAATTATACACCTATATATTAACAGATTTATTCTCTAAAACTTTGCACGATAAAGTTAATGGCGCGCTACGAAAAGCTTAGGAACATATGGAACAAAACATTCCCTCTAAAAAATTATCTCCCTGGTGGATATTAACAGGCTCTATATTTTCTTTTTTTTATGCCTCTATTTTGCTATCAGGGTGGAAAACCGGATTTATCCCAAATTTAAATTATCCTTATGT
>JACCSX010000136.1 GCA_013812775.1 Tatlockia sp.
AAGGCTTTGGCTTCATCATGCGAATAGCGCTCATAGGTCTGGGCAATGTATTGAAACATCAAAATGCAACGCACCCGGTATTCTCGTAATAATTTGAGCGAGCGGCGCAAACGCTCAATACGGCCTAAGGATGAGAATTCATCAATAAGGCATAAAAGAGGATAGGGTTCTTTTATCGGATCTGGAATTTCTTGAATCATCACTGAAATCAGCTGCTGCCAAAACAGGGTTAAGATGGGTGATAGTCGCTCCATGTCATCTTCTGTAAATCCGATGTAGAGGGTTATTTTTTTCTGTCTTAAGGTAGAAATATCAAAATCACTGGCACTGGTTGCCGAATCCACAATCGGGTCGTCAAACAATTCAAAATAACTTGCACAGGTCACTAAAATACTGGCTCTGGTTTCAACAAACGTATTGGCATAGGAAAATCCATTGCGATAAAATTCAGGATCATAGTGTTCGGATTCCTCAAGTAGTTGCACTAACCAGGCATCAAAATCCTGTTGCTTTAATAATCGGTTGATTTCGCCTAAGGTAGTGGGTCGCTCTGGCGAATCCAGTAAATAAAGAACTAATGCTTTGAACAATAGGCGGGAGGATTTTGCCCAAATGCCCGCCTCTTTGTTGTTATCAGGAATAAGAATATGGGCAATGCGCTGAATGTCAGTGATACGCAATAGCTTGTCTTTTGAGATAAACGACAGGGGGTTAAACCGATGTGTAATGCCTTCTTTACTGGTGAGCGCCCAGCAAAAACAGGTATGGCCTAAGAGGTGCTCACGAAACCCTGATGTGGTTTTATAAAGAGTAAGTTTTACATCATTACAGACCATCGAATAAGGGTAGTTAAATAAATTGGGAATAGCGATGGAGCGTGTTTTACCACTGCCGGTAGGGGCAAACACCAGCACGTGTTCAAACCCGTTAGAGTATGATGATAAAGCTTTGCATCCATGGATTTAATTGATGCAAATGCTTTTTAAGCTGACTTAAGACATCCTGGCTGATGAATTTGGGAGTTATTGTTGCCCCTTTCGGCAGGTCGCTATTAGATATGATTGGCTTATCGGGGAGAGCTAGCCATTCTTGGGGGTAAGTCGGGATACATGGGCAAATAGGTCATTTGCAGGTTTCAATGGCTTTGAAACCGTTGCCCCATATGGATTATAGGGTTTGTTTATAGAAATAATTTTATATCTTGAAAATATATTAAATTAGCTTAAAGTTTGTTCTTATTTTTTAATATTAATATCAACTAATAGAATAATTGAACAAATTGATAAATATTTATTGTTGAACTTTATTTTGCAAATATTAAACCATAGATGAACTGCAATAAATTTTTTATCCATTGAAAGATAAGGGCTTTGTATCTTAGCGTACGTTTCCGGTCATCTGGACACCAAACCCTTCTTACAACAAAATGGTTTCCTTTGGTCAATAGGGAAGCATTTGCGAAAGAATGTTGAATTAATATTATCACCTTGTATAATAGTCGATCAGATATTACCTTGAGCGGTTTAATGAATTTTAATATTTTTGCTGACCTTTATAGATACCAAGACACTAACCCCTCACTAAAAGAACGCCTCTGGGATACTTTTTTGGTATTTTTTGGGAGAGGTTTTTTCGTGAATTTTGATAATTTTGACAAAATACGCCTCGGCTTATTTGACTATCTTTGCTTTCTCATCCCTGTTTTTCTTCGGACGGGGGCCGCTCAATTAGGGCCAAATATAAATGGCGTTATTTTAACAATTCTCTTTCCCCTTGAGTTCGTTCTTCGCACTTTAGCTAGTGTAGTACTTACCCTTTGTGTGACACCTTTAGTTCTTATAATCCATTTTACCTTTGGAAATAGTTTTGACGAGTTTATTATTCCGCTTATCACTAGAAAATGGCGATTAATGGTTCAAAATGAAATAAAAAAGACTCTCGCTGAGAATAACCCTGTTCTATCATTCAAAGCACTGTTCTATGAACCGGAATATTATTTGCTCATATTTCCCAGAATGACCAATTTCATTATCGAACAATTGAACGAGCAGCCTTCCATAAAAATACTTTGTCTTGAAGTATTTATTCCGGAAAACAGCACAATAATAAAAGAGCTTAGCCAAAATCTTAAGCATATACTCAAGTTAGAAGCCCCCTCCGCTAATCCCAATATTAATTCATTTATTTTGTCCAATTCCAATATTAAACATCTACATGTTAATTCCAATTATGATTGCTATCATGATTCTTTTTGGGAAGAGGAATTATATAAATTTTTTAAGCTAAATCGATCTCTTGAGAGCCTTGAGGGTAATGTCTTCCCGCCAGAAGAAGGCTTATTAACTATTATTACCCCGGCATTTAAATATTGTTATTAAGATATGATATAATTATCCAACTGATTTAAATGGATTTTTACAAAAGATGAGCAATAAGAAGTTATCTTTAAAAGAGTTAGGTACATTAAGAA
>JACCSX010000163.1 GCA_013812775.1 Tatlockia sp.
AAAAAGAAGCAAGATCTGATTAATACATTCAATCCTGAGTGGGATGATTTATATCGATCGTTATGTTAGAGATTGTGCCCACTGCAGGGAGATCCCTCGCTTCGCTCGGGATGACGTGGGGAGTTACATTTTTATCTATATTTTTTTCAAAGAATTATAGGGAAAATTGTCAAAAATAGAGGGGGGTTGAGGTAGGATGTAAACCAGGGCATGATCCTACCTTTCTCAAAATGTGATAAAGGTAAGATCAAGAATTATGCTTTCAATTTAATCGTTGTTAAAATCTTTAACCGCTTTTTCAGCTTCTTCTTTTGAATAGCCATAATGTTTTTGTAACTTGCCATAAATTTCTTGTTGGCTACCTTTCAACTGATCGTAATCATCATCGGTGAGCTTGCCCCACTTCTGCTTCATTTTACCTTTGATTTCTTCCCAATTGCCTTCAAAAATATCTTTATTCATTTTTTCTTCCTTATAAAAATGAGCATACATTAATAATAATTTGTGAAGATACAGCCTTTTAAACATACCATTATTCCCCTTAGCAAAACAATTGATAAGGGGAACAAATTTGATATCAACGACGTTTCGTTTACCTAGCTCATCGTTGACTTTCAAAAATTCAGAGGTACAGCCCTAGCATTAGTAAGGCTATTACCCATATTCTTGTCTCTTGCCCAATGCGGAATTAGACACCATTTAAACTTTCTCTGGAGTGGCGTACAAAGCTATGGACTCTTTTATCCATTTATCTTATTGATTCAGTCTCTCCAGCGAGCGATGAAAAATGTTTAATAGTCTCTCAGTATTAAAAATAACCCTTTTACTATTCGCTGTTTTCATAGCTTGTTTTCGCATGAAGGCAATAGAGTAAAATAATCTATAAAAATTAAGTCTTCCTTGTGCAGCCTTATCAAGATTCAAGGTTGCTGCCCAGTGATCAGTATATACAGTATCAAAACCCTCAAGCTCAAGACAGGTGCTTGTCAAAGCAATCACTAGTAAGGGGTCACCAAAACAAATGTCATCAACGTCTACGATGCCTGAAATCTTACCCTTATATACAAGAACGTTTCGTTCACTGGCATCCCATAAAAAAGGGGTTGGTCGTACAATTCTAAAACTTTCTTCTCTTTCTTTGGCAATATTAAGAACTTGTTTAGCTAAATTTCGGTCAAAAAGAGCCGCTTTTGTTATATGTTTTTTGCATAATTCCAATCGTTTAATAATAAACTCATACCATGTTTTTTCAGTTTTAGCAGGCTCATAACTATCGTGAATACCATAACCTGGACCTTCGGGAAGACTGATGCATAGAGACTGAATATTAACCATCTCATCTGCTAAATTTTTTTTATCTGCATTTGAAATGTCAGGATAGACATTGATAAGATCATCGCCAGGCAAGCGCCTCATTAGTAACGCTGGATATGAAGAACACTCGGAATCTAAATCTGATTTAATAAACTCAGCGAGAGGAATGCCAAGCGGAAGTAGCATTTTCTGCCATTCAATAGCAGCGTGAAATTTATGTTTGTTATTTCGGTCAGTCATTCGGAGTATATATTCTGCAACAGAGGTTTTCACCGCATATACAAAATTTTGATCGCCAGTTTGCATTCGCAACACAGATAGAATGTCCTCTCCTGTCATAGCGCGTACGATAGATGAGGCTATTTGTTTATTTGGGTTAGGACTATCAGTATTATTCATCACAATATTTGACTTTCCGTCATATAGATTATTCAGCCTAGTGTACCTTGAACCGCTTCCTTTTCTGCTGCGTTCTGATAAAAAAATCATTTAGTATAAGATTAACCTTGCTTCCCACAAAGATAATCGGAAGGATTTGCTGCGTCTCAAACAACTCATTAATATCTTCCTCTATCGCGATGATTAAAAATAAGTTAAAATGCACGTTATTTAATCTTTTGAGAGTTCGTTTTGAAGGAAAAACGTTTAGACAACCCATCTTATGTACAATTTGAATGTACGAACGATAGTAATATAGATAGTTGCATTGCTGCTCTTAAGGGATCCGGGCCGGTATCTTCATGCGTACTCCAATTTTCAAATTATGTACCTTCTGATGAAAAAATGCGGGAACTAGCTTTGGCTATAAAAAACAGTTCCAGCCTTGAATCGTTTCAACTTTTTGATTTTTATAATAAATTACCAGAAGAAAGTGTTGAAATTATTACAGAAACCCTAAAAACTCTTATCCATCTTAAAACAGTGCTTTATCGAGGGGCTTTCTATAAAAATACGGCACAGTATTTTTCAGAGTTGCTTGAAAAAACCGAGAGCCTGCAGGTTCTTTCCCTGGGTGGTTGCCGTTCTTTTTTAAGAGTTCTTGGAGATAAGGATGCTGAAATAATTAGCAATGCACTGCTGCAGAATAAAACATTAATCGAGCTTCATGTTGATCTCAACAATTTTACTGGTGAAGGTGCGAAGCTTATTTGTAATGCTTTGAAAGGAAATACTCTATTAAAGGCATTAAGCCTTGAGAATAATCAGCTAAAAAGGTCGGATGAAGAACTAATTGTAGATATTCTCGCTTCTAATATTGGTTTACAAACATTAACACTTGACGAAATAACATTAACGCCAACTGAATATCAAAGAATAATTGGCACTGAAAAAGCAATAGAACAAAGCATCTTAGATCTTAAAAAAAATGCTGCCATCACTTATATCTCACTGAGCTTAGATGAAGACTGTCACCTATCGGATAAGAGCTTAGAGTTACTCTATTTATCCTTAAAACAGATGAGTCGCCTACAGAAACTTGAACTTTATCGTTTTCCAAAGCAGAGTATTCCTTTGATTGATGACATACTTTGGAACAATACTAATATCATCTCCCTCACCTTCAGAGGAGAAATTGATGAGCTTGGCGTTATTATTTTTTCTAACTTAATTAGAAAAAATAACTCCCTGGAATATCTTTCTTTAGCTGGTAGTTCGTGGCGCAACCCATCTGACAAAATTTGTGATAACTGGGGTGAAAAATTTGGGCAGGCTTTGGAGTATAATAAAAGACTTGTCAGCCTTGATCTTAGCCATAATCTAATGGGTTTTAAAACGGCAAGAGCGATTGGTAAATCCTTGAAACATAATAATGTTTTGACTTCTTTAAATCTATCAAATAACCAATTGGATTATGATTCAGTTCAGTTTATTATTGATTCTCTAATTAGTAATCAAACTTTTCATACCCTTGATATCACATCAAATCGGATTCGTTTTGCTGAAGATGAAATTATTTTTTTAAAATCACTCGAAAAACATAGCCGATTAACCTGCCTGGAGCTATTAAAACATCCTGGTGCACTTACTTCGCCAGGTAGAGATTGGGGCTATTATTCGGATTTTCATCTTGAAAACAAAATTTCTCACAACGGCTATAATAAGGCTAGGGAAATTATAGAAAGAAATATAAGTATACTAAGCTATTCTTTATATCAAAAATTCATACTTTTTAAATTCCTATCTTCTGAAATAGAATTACTTCCCTTGGATCTTTTTCAGCTGATTTTCGATAATATTTTTAAAACTTTTGACAAGGATGAACTATTTTTGTTTAAAAATATTAAAAATTCATCTGGAGTCTATTTGCCATTGACATTAACTTTGGAGACTTTAGATACAGTTAATTCAAATCAGAAAGATAATAGTGAATCGCAACTCCTTGAAAATAAAATAACTAATAAATTGAGTCGCTTAACCTCTAAATTTTCGAATGATCCTGAAATTTCAAAACAAATCACTCAGTTCTCTATTGAAATAACAACAATCCTTCATACCGCCAAAGAGTTAGAACAAGAAGAATATCAAAAGGTTCTTAAATTTTCCCTGAAATCAACCAACTTATTTAAGTCGATATTAAAAAATCGAGATGATGTGATTTTTCTTACAGGATTAAATACTAAACTAAACAAGCTAAAGCAAGATTTACCAGCAACAACACATCTTCGAAGATTTTATGGCGTTCTAAATGCGATGTTGACCGTCTTAGTTGCGGTTGTAGAAACTTTGTTATGGCCTTTCACCTCTTGTAATGAGAGTTCTTCCTATCAAGGTACGCAATATTTTGCCGATAATTGTTATCGACTGTTTCATTCGTCATTAAACCCCCCTGTTCAAATTATTGATGATTTGCGGCAATCTTTTATTGAAAATAAGCTTTAACAGAAAGAGTACAACAAATAATTTTATTTCAGACTTAGATCAAGATTTAAGAGGAATGGAAAAATTTCAGGTCAGGCAGACCACCGTGGCTATATCCAATTTGGGTAAGTAGCCAACTCATACGAGAGAGAAAGTCTGCTATCTTTAGAAAAACCTGATCAGGATTTACAGTAGGCACCTTACTTACCTTTTTTATCTGGTATAAAATATCAAAAAATATATATGCGTCTAATGGAATCGAACGTTATGAAATTCAATCTACTATATGGCCTCCTTAGTTTTATGCTGATGAGCTCTTCTTATGCACTGACACAACCCAATCAAAATATTATCGATCTTGGTTATCCAATTGATAAGAATACAATTTATTGGCCAACTGAAAAGGGATTTGATTTAAAAACTGTTTATTATGGAATGACTCCGGGAAATTATTTTTATTCTGCATTTAAATTTTGTACTCCTGAACATGGAGGTACTCATGTGGATGCTCCGCGTCATTTTTCAAAAAATGGACTTAGTGTGGATAAGATTCCTCCTTCACAATTAATGGGTAATGCAATCGTTATTCGCGTTGACCAACAAGTTAAGGATCACCCTGATTACGCTGTTACCGTAGCAGATATTCAAAATTTTGAAAAAAAATATCGCTCTCTTAATAATAAGGATATTGTCCTTTTCTATACCGGTTGGAGTAAATACTGGCCTGATAAAAAACATTATTTAGGTTCAGATAAGTTTGGAGATACAAAAAATCTTCATTTTCCAGGAATTTCCAAAGCTGCTGCTGAATATCTAGTTTCACGTAAAGTAAAAGGAGTTGGACTCGATACAGCAAGTTTAGATACTGGTAACTCGCAGGTATTTTGGGCACATAGAATTCTTTTAGGTGCAAATCTATTTGGTATTGAAAATCTTGCCGAGTTAAATTCATTACCTCCTATCGGTGCAATATTGATTGTAGCCCCAATGAAGATAGCTGGCGGTAGTGGTGCACCTGCTCGAGTGTTTGCCTTAATTCCTTCAAAATCGCCCTAAACTTGGCTTTGGTGGTCTATACCCTATTTTTGTTGATTATAACGCATTAGCAGCTTATTTTTATATATGGCAGGTGTCTGCTTGGGTAAAGAAATGTTCTATTTTAATAAGATGGCCTGCCTTTTCATTACCTCACCAATACTCACTGAGAAATGAAAATCCATTTCAAACTCGCAAAATTTATGCGCTCATGATAAATTAAATGGAGTGACATCTCCGCTAAATTCAGATTTTTTAGATAACTCACAGCCTATATATTTAAATCGTTATTATTGCATCTTTAAAACAAGTCTCAAGTGTTATTGCATTGCCTTCTGGAAGCCAATGACCATATGCTTCGCCATGCCAACGCTTTGTTTCTTGAAGTTTAGCTATAATAATTTCTTTAGTTATTCCCCTGCGCTCTATCCAGTTGGCGCAACGTTTTTTTACCTGGTTTCGAATTTGGCCCCGCGAATAAGCATAACGTGACGGATTTAAAGCCTCATTTAGATTGTCTGTTATATAGGGTTTAAGGAGTTCATCCTTGTTGACATGCTTGGTAAATTCCCATCTATTGCCCTTCAAAACCAAAAGTGGTGGAAGGCTGCGATGACCTATTCTAATGTGATGAAAAAGATTCATATAAAATTTCCAGCCAGCGTAATTAGCTGATAAATCAGCATTGGAATAAATTCCATTAATCACAGTACCCATATAGCTTTGTTCGATGACCTGACCATATCTAATCATAGCTCGATGCGCTTGTTCGGCAGATTTACCACCGTTCAGAAAATACATGTAAAGCTTGTAGTAACTATGACCTTGCATAAAAAAATGACCCAGCTTGTCAGTTCCCAAATAATGTTCATACATATTGATTGTTGGAGCAAGTCCAATTAAAGCGGGAGGAAAGGGAGAAAAAACGAGCCAATAAACAGTTTGCCAAGGTCGTTTTTCTTTAAATTGAATTGGTTTAACCTGTTTATCAAATCGGTCTAATCGTAGCCAGCGCGGAAAACCAGGGCCGGTCTTGTCATAAATTAAATCAGCTATATAGGTATCTTTAAGACGCAAGGCCAATTGTGAAGCTGCTACACGGCTGGATTTTACCTTAGGAAGAAGTGATTGAATTTCTGAGTTGGTTTGAGCCAAAACAGTTTCGATAATATAAGCGAGTCTTTGGCTGGCAGTTGGTCCTAAGTCTAGCAAATCGGTTGGAGGGAGAGTAAATTGATCCGTTTCTTCCGCTTGAATTTTTTGAATTCCAGCAAAGCTAACTAAAACAATTAAAAAGAAAAGCTTTATAAAGGTCATATTTTTCTCTCTATCCCTGAGCAAAGATGACATTAAAATACAAAGTCTCTCCTGAAGTCTAGATAAATCGTAATAAAAAAGAGTCAAGCTTACTCGAAATTTACGAGTCTCTCATATGAAATCCAAGCCAATATTGGCGCCGCTATAAAAATTAATGCCATTGCTAATGAAGAATTCGCAGGAAGATAGGCTGTAATACTACCGATAAATGCTCCGCCACCAAGTTGCATAAAGCTGTATAAAGAACCAGCATATCCTGCTATTGCTCCGAAAGGAGTAAAGGCGCCGGCAAAGGCATTTGGCCAAATAAAGGTCACTCCAAAGTAGAATAGAAACACTGGCAAAATAATGGCATAAAGGTTGACTCCGAAAAGCCACTGTCCAATCAAAAGCAGGCAGCCTGCGGTAAACATGAGGGCCCAACCTAAACGCAGCATTGATTTACCACCAAAGCGTTTAACGTATTTGCCATTAATTGCTCCAGCCGATCCCATAGCGCCCGCGCCAATTAAAAAGGATATCCAACCGAATACAACAGGGCTTATGCCTAGATGCTTAATCAATA
>JACCSX010000196.1 GCA_013812775.1 Tatlockia sp.
TACTCAACCAACAGAAAATTGTTATCAAGTTTCTTTGGTCAACATTTGTATGCGTATTTTTGCAATCGCTTGCGTTGGATTGAGTCCCTTCGGGCAAACAGTTACACAATTCATAATTGTACGGCAACGAAACACGCTAAAAGGATCTTGCAGCTTCTCTAAACGATGATTTGTGGCAGTATCTCGGCTATCAGCCAAAAATCTGCGAGCCTGCAAAAGTCCTGCGGGGCCAACAAATTTTTCGGGATTCCACCAAAATGAGGGGCAGGAGCTTGTGCAGCATGCACACAATATACACTCATACAAACCATCAAGTTGAGCCCGTTCTTCAGGAGATTGCAAACGTTCCTGGGCTGGTGCAACGCTGTCATTTTGTAAATAAGGCTCGATACGTTCATATTGATGATAGAATTGACTCATATCAACGACCAGATCACGAATTACTGGAAACCCTGGTAAAGGACGAATTACTATTTTATCCGTCTTTAACTGCGTAAGCTTGGTAATGCAAGCCAGTCCATTGGTTCCATTTATATTCATGCCATCAGAACCACATACACCTTCCCGGCAGGAGCGTCTGTAGGTAATGGAAGCATCCTGCTCATCTTTTAAACGTTCAAGAAGTGTCAGTAGCATTGGATCGCTTTTGGCCAGAATTTCAAGCTCATAGTCTTTCATATAAGGCTTTGCGTCTATCTCTGGATTATATCGATAAATAGACAAACTCAGTTTTCTAATATCAGCAGGCACGGCATATCCTCTCTAATAAACACGTTCTTTTGGCTCAAATGGAGCGACATATTTCGGCGATGTATTCACAGGACGGTAGTCTATGCTATCACCCTGTTCAAAATAGAGCGTGTGTTTAATCCAATTGGCATCATCACGCTTGGGGAAATCTTCCCGGCTATGAGCACCACGGCTTTCTGTGCGGGCCAGTGCTGAATAGGCAGTGGCACAGGCAGTCGCCATCAAATTATCCAATTCCATTGCTTCAACCAAAGCAGTATTGAATACCTTTGATTTATCGCTTAAATAAGCATTAGATAATCGCTGGCGTAAAGCTTCCAAACGATGCAAGCCTGAGGACATTATCTCACCGGTACGGAATACGCCAAAATCTTCCTGCATTACTCTTTGCATTTCTTCACGAATAAGAGCAGGGTTTTCACCTACCTTAGAATTTCCCCAGCGCTGATAACGAGCCAGAGATACAGCTATATCGTCCTCAGAAACATAGGGCATTTCCGGCAATTGGTTAGACTGCCATAACTCTTCTACATGCAAGCCGGCAGCACGGCCAAAGACAACTAAATCAAGCAGCGAATTACCGCCCAGTCGATTGGCGCCATGGACAGAAACGCAAGCACATTCACCGACAGCATAAAGTCCTTCAACAAGCTCGCCATTTTTACCTGCTATCACCTGACCATACATATTGGTAGGAATTCCACCCATAGAGTAATGACAGGTAGGCACTACTGGAATCGGCTCGAAAATTGGGTCAACTCCGGCAAATTTTATTGATAATTCACGAATGCCAGGAAGACGTGAATTAATCAAGTCAGCGCCTAAATGATCAAGTTTTAATTTAACGTAATCGACTCCTTTAGGATTGAACCCTTTGCCGGCGCGAAGCTCTAATGCAATAGAGCGAGCAACTACATCGCGAGAAGCTAAATCTTTTACGCGTGGTGCATAGCGTTCCATAAAACGCTCGCCATCTTTATTGATAAGGTAGCCGCCTTCCCCGCGACAACCCTCAGTAACCAAAGTACCTGCACCAGCAATCCCTGTTGGGTGAAATTGCCACATTTCCATATCCTGTAAAGGAATACCTGCCCGCAAAGCCATCCCAAAACCATCACCGGTATTGATATAGGCATTGGTGGTTGATTGGTATATGCGGCCAGCACCGCCTGTTGCCATAATGCAAACACGACTTTGGAAAAAAATCACCTCGCCAGTTTCTATGCACATTGCAGTTACACCGGCAATCCGGTCCTGTGTATCTTTAACAAAGTCAAGCGCATACCATTCACTAAAAACATTGGTCTTGGCTTTTAGATTTTGCTGGTAAAGAGTATGTAAAAGAGCATGACCTGTTCTATCTGCTGCAGCACAAGTTCGAGCAGCCTGTTCACCGCCAAAATTTTTGGATTGACCGCCAAATTGACGTTGATAAATCTTACCATTATCCATTCGCGAAAAAGGCAAACCCATATGCTCAAGTTCGTAAACTGCTTCTGGGCCTGTTTTACACATGTATTCGATACAATCTTGGTCGCCGATATAATCAGCACCTTTTACAGTATCATACATATGCCAGCGCCAATCATCTGGATCAGCATTACCAAGTGCTGCTGTTATTCCTCCCTGAGCTGATACCGTATGAGAACGAGTAGGAAAAACCTTAGACAAGAGTGCGACTTTTAAGCCTGAATTTGCCAATTGCAAAGCAGCCCGCATTCCCGCACCACCTGCACCGATAATCACCGCATCGAATTTGTTTCGTGCAAATGTCATACTCCTTGCCCCCATACAATCATTAAAACCCAAAGAAATTGTACTAATAACCACAAAACAACCAACATCTGAATAGACAACCTTAGAGCTGTACATTTAATATAATCTGTAGTTACCGTCCAAATCCCTACCCAGGCGTGCAAGCTAAGTGCTAACAAAGCAATTAAAGTAGCGATTTGAAACCAGTGACACTGAAATAAAGCATGCCAGTGTTCATAATTTAGCTGGGGATGCATTAATAAATAAGCCAGAATAAATACCGAATAAACAGCAAAATACAGGGCCGATACACGCTGAATTAACCAGTCTTTTAAACCATTACCCGTTAAACTTGTGACATCAGTTACCATATCCAAATTCCTAGAAAAATTGTCAGAATCACCGCCAGACTAATAACGAAGATGGCAGTACGCCGGCCTGCACAAATACTCTCGCCGTAACCTAAGTCCATAATCATATGCCGGATACCGGCTATAAGGTGGTAAATCACCGCCGCAGAAAAGACCCATAATGTTAATTTATAAAAGGGAGCGGAAAGAGTGGTTTGCAGCTGGGTAAAGGATTCTGCGCTTTTAAGAGATAAACTCAAAAAGTAGATGATCAAGGGTAGCAGCAGGAACAAAACCAGCCCGGATATACGGTGTAAAACGGAGGCAATCGCCATAGCTGGAAACTTCATTGTTGCCAAATCGAGATTTATTGGTCTTTTTTGATTCACTATTTAATTCTTCCTTTAAAAAAGAAAATATCAGGCACCCTTTTTGGTCATTCTTCATGATCAGGAGATATAAAATTAATACAACCATTCTCAAGAGGAGCACATCAAAAAACGAAAACTTGCGGAGTATAGCACTCTGTTTTTTTTGGCGCAAAGCATCAGTCAACTCTCTTGGAAGTGTTGTCTGATGCTCTAGCAGAAAGAGATAAAAATAACCAATTTCAGAGTGTAGAAAATGAGGGAGACGTCAGCACCTGCAAGAGCCAGCAGTCCTATTGAAACTGAACAGATTCAATATAGTTTTCTTCAACCTCATTGACTAATTCTCGTGAGCGATCTCTGATAGTATTTTCCGTAGCCCGGTCCATTACGTATTTACCAAGCATAATGAACGCAAGTGATGCTAACCCTATACTGATGATAACTGGGAGGGTAAAGGTGCTGGAACTGATTACCCCGGCAAGAAAAATAGTAGCTAAGGTAACAGCCCCGAAAATCACCATTGATTGCCCCAAGCGTCTAATTGCAGGATTATCGGAGAGAACAGCATTTTCCGCATTTTTATAATAAGCCTGCGCACAGTTTATGGGATCATTTAAAAACTTGGCAGTGCTTTCTAGCCATAACACTTTATCTTCATTACGCTCTGGGGATAAGAAGATATCACTTTGCAGTTCACGCGCAGAATTAATGACGTTATCAGCATAGTCATATTTGCCTAAAGCATCGTTAAATTGTTTATAAGCATTTGTCAGCCTCGATGGCCCTGGTTGAAATTCCGGGTCTTTGTGCATTAATAAAAAATGTTTTAAATGATTTAACACCGAACGGCCTGATTCTTCTTTGCTTATTTCTTTACAAGCCTGCACTAATTCTGAATCCTCATAGGTCTTTAAATTTAAGGCTGCCAAGACGTTCAGGGGATCGTGATACAATTCATCCATAATTGTTTGCATGCAAGCTAAATATTGCGAATTGTTGTAAGCAAAATACCAAAGCGCTTTAAAATGCGGAGCTTGTGTTAGTTTGGCAAAAAATCCAGGGCTTTGCGTGTAGGCTTCTTCCAAATCCAGATTAAGGGCTGGATTTTGCAGGTATAGCTTAAGAATTTTTACACCTTGGTTTATCTTTTCCTCGTCAATGCTGGTTTGCGGACGTTGCGTTGTTAGTTTAGCTATCTTCCTGCGAAGCAGTCGTCCCAGCGTTTCTTCATCATACTTTCTTTGATTATTCACCTTTAGTTCGAGAATGGCCATAAAAAGAGTAGCTATTAATGGGCTTCGCGACCGACCGGCCTTGCAATGAATATAAACTGTACCCCCGTCCTGGTAAACTTCCAGTATTTTTGCAAGAGCCTCTAAGGCCAGAACCGGGTTTACTTCGTCAGAAAAATCAATAAACGGTAAGTGATAGTGATCAATACCAGCCGGCTGCCAGGCAAAGGGTTTAATGACATCAATAACTGTGGATGAACCAGCTCCTTCATAGGGCTCAATACAGGATACAATTAAACCCTTAGTTGATAACTCTTTGAGCAGATCAGTGATAAAAGTATCAACCGGGAGTTGTCCTAGTAAGAGACGTCCATTATTATTACTATTATGCAAAATTTCGTCATAATTTTCACATCCCACCCTGACTTTAGCGCGGTTAAAAAAATGACTAACACCAAAAAAAACTTTATCAGAAATACCTATCTCTGGGAGAGAAAAAAATGATAAATAATCAGACTTTGACATAGATCTTTGCTCGATGAGTCAGTTTGACAACGATTTACTTAGCCAAAACTGAAAGTATATTCATGGGCAATATGATAACATTTAATGTTTTATTTAAGCAACATTATAAACAATCGGACAGGCAAGCCAAGCGAAGGGCAATCCTAACGTGTTAAACCAGGTGTTGGCAGTGGTGTATAACGTGGCGCGGCACGTGGATAGCCATATCCTTTGTCAGCAAGGCGTTTAACTGTTTGTAAATAGCGTTCACCCCAATCACCTGGATCAAAGTTTGTTACCACGACATTAAAGGCCAGATTAATGATTGATTCAAAGGCTTTGCGCTGTGCTATTTCATGACCGCCGAAAGAAACCTGAACTTCGGTTTCTCCGCTTATACCACCCGATTTCAAGCGTTCAACCAGAATATAAATCATCTTTTCAATAGTAGCGAAAAGTTTACACATCGACATACCAGCACTGTACATATCCTGACTCTTTGAGGTAGATAGCTTATAACCATGGTCAAAAATAGTATAAACAAATTCCTGCGCATTAGTATGGGTATTAATTTCAGGTTCGATAATGATGGGCGGGGCAATGGCTAATATAGTTGGGCTCACGACATAAATCGAAAAATCAGCCCAATGCCACCACAATTGATAGACCCGTTCGATTAGTGCAACTGGATTATCGTCGATATCGATTGCCAAGTGTCTTTCGACAATATCGTTACTCTGGTCGTTTGGGGAATTAGCCATAATCAACACCTGGAACTATCACATACCTCTATCTTAGCCCAAATTAAACGTCGGAGCACGAGCTAAAAGATTAAGAAAACGTAAAAATGGCAATTGTTACCTTGCACTGGACATTACCAGCCCTCACGTCCACCCGAGCACAGCGATGGATCTTGAGATTTACTACCGGAATGCGGCCGGGATGACGTAGTTTTTTGTCTCGGCATGACATAGGTTTTTTTGTCTCTTTGCAAAGCAATGGCTGACTGATTCTCAGCTTTTAGAATTTATTCCCGAATCTGATAATAAACTGGCGGCTGCGTTTGGCATTTAAAACAGTGGCTTTGACAGGCTGATTGTTCCTGACAATTTACAATGAGCCCCTTACGTAACCAAAGCTCCAACATGGGTTGCAGAGCCTGCAGATCGAGACGAAACTCTCTTGCTATTTGTTGATTAGAGGCAACGCGTTCCCGACGTAGATAATCACGAATTTGCAGAAGCATGGCTACCTCCCAGATTAAGGGTGCGATATTGCAAAAATACAAAAGCAGCGGTCGCAGAAATCACGAGGCCTAAAACCCAACCCAGGGATTGCTGCGGATGTGATCTAAAAGTGGCTATTTGATAAAACAAAACTGCGGCAACATAGGCAATAATTAGGGACCAGATCACCGAAAACCACATTAGTTTAGGGCTAGATTCCTGACGAATCACTGCCATAGTCGACACACAAGGAATATAAAGCAGGATAAAGAGTAAATAAGCATAAGCCCCCGCCTTCCCATCAAAACGCGCAACCATAATGCCATAAACGGATTGCGACAATTTGCCCTCGGGTGCAGAGGCAATGATTGGATTCAGCAAAGCCTGTCCCAAGTTCGACAAATTGTGAGGAATAGTCCATAAGGCTGCTTGCAGGGAACCAAAAAAATCAAAATTGCTAATTGTCATTTCGCCTAAATGGCCCATTTGCGTATAGAGCGAATTGAGTGAACCGACAACAACTTCCTTAGCCAACATTCCAGTCAGCAAGCCTACTGTGGCCGGCCAATTGTCCTGCTGCAAGCCCATGGGCGCGAAAAGAGGTGTTAACCATTGCCCCAGGATGGATAAAACTGAATGAGTACTAGCCGTATTGGTATTAATCCCACCATTAATGGTTAAGGCATTCAAACTACCTAAAATCACACAAATAGGAATGATCAAACGCCCTGCGCGAATAACAAAATGGCGCAAACGTAAGGACGTTTCTTTTAGTAAACGTTTTAAAGCGGGTTTATGGTATGCCGGCAACTCCAGAATTAAAGGTGAAGCCTGGCCAGACAAGGTTGTTTTACGCAAAATAAAGCCTGTCAAAACTGCCATCAAAATACCGATTATGTAAAGTGAAAACACCACATTTTGCCCGCCTGTAGGGAAAAAGGCTGCAACAAAAACCGCATAAATAGCTAAGCGCGCGCTACAGGACATGAAGGGGCTCATTAACACAGTCAGAAATCGCTCTCTTTCCGAGTCAAGCGTGCGTGCAGCCATTATCGCTGGCACATTACAACCAAAACCAACGATCATTGGCACAAAGGATTTTCCGGGTAATCCCATCGCCCGCATTGCTTTATCCACTACAAAGGCAGCACGCGCCATGTAACCGGAGGCCTCCAATAAGGATAAAAAGAAAAACATCGCAGCAATTACCGGAATGAAAGTTAAGGTGGTATTAATCCCTTTGCCTACACCATGAGCAATTAAAGCAATCAACCAATGGGGGGTATCGACCTGCTGTAACAACCAGGCAGATCCTTGTACAAAAATGGTATCAGTCGTTTGGTCAAAAAAATCCTGAAAAGCACCACCAATGTTGATGGCAAATAAGAACATCAGATACATCATGGCAAAAAATATTGGTAACGCTAAATAGCGATGTAAAACAATCCGGTCCAATTTAGCGGTAAAATGTTCAGAGGTATCGCTCCGCTTCTGCTGCACCCTGCCAACTATCTGATGAATTTTCTGATAACGGGCATCAGCAATAATAATATCCAGCTCATCTTCGCTATTAAATTCATCAGCGAAATTCGTAGCTAGCAGGACATTGTCACCCTCCAGGACACGACGCGCATAATAACTGGCAGCCGCTAAATCAATCCCCTCTGTTAATAAACGTTGCTCAATCCGGACTAAGGATTTCTCAATTAAAATAGGTAGATTCAAGCTGAGCGGTTTGGCTGCATTAATTTTTGTGGCAAAGGTATGATTTAATTCTGAAAGACCAATCTGTTTATGAGCCTGAATGGGAATAACAGGACAATTTAGTTGCTTTGTCAGCTCTATAATATCAATGTTAATACCGCGCTGCTCTGCAATATCCATCATATTCAAAACGATAATAACAGGCTTAGCTAATTCCAGGATTTGACTGGTTAGATACAAATGTCGTTCCAAATGGCAGGCGTCAATAACATTAACAATAATATCCGCCTCAAGTTCGACAATAGCTTTGGCAGCAATTTGCTCATCAATGCTTGAACCTTGTTCAGAAGTGGATAAGGAATAGATGCCAGGCAGATCGCTAACTTCAATCCTTTGTTCCTGCAGGTTAAAAACGCCGGTTTTCTTTTCAACGGTAACGCCAGGCCAATTGCCGACCCGCTGGTGTGAACCTGTAAGTGCATTAAAGAGCGTTGTTTTTCCGCAGTTAGGATTGCCGACTAATAGAATATGGGTCATAGACGCTCCCACTCCAAGTGAATTGCTTCTTCTTTACGCAAAGTCAATGAAGTACCACGCACTTCTACTTGAACAGGACAGCCTAAAGGCGCTATTCTTATTACCGATAATTCCGATCCGCGGGTGATTCCAAGCGATAATAAACGACGTCGATATAATAAATCAGTTTGACCGAAATCAACCAGACGTACACGATCACCTTTAACTAGCTCACTTATTCGCATTGGATCCAATTCAAAAAACAGAGTAGAACTAAAATTCTAGCACAAATGATAGCGAGAATCATTCTCATTTTAGAAAAAAATTAGGCATATTTCAGATTCACTTAAACCAAATTTAGAGGTGACCATGAGTTCCTTCCATATACAATTTGTTGATACTCTTCCCAAAGAGATAGAAAAAAGAATGCGTGATGATTTGGTTAACTATGAGAGTTCTCATGGCATCGATGTAAATTACAAACCCTTCGCACTGCTACTAGTCGATAATGCAGATAATGCCATTGGCGTCGTAAATGCTTTTACAGCCTTTTCAGAGATTTATATTGACGATATGTGGGTACATAGTGCTCATCGGGGTAAAGGCTATGGTAGAAAATTATTGCAAAATCTTGAAGATCATTTCGAAGGAAAGGGTTTTAATAATATTAACCTAGTAACGTCTGCCTTCAATGCCCCTGAATTTTATAAAAAATGTGGATTTATAGAAGAATTCGTTAGGGTTAATAAGGTTAATCCAAGGTTAACAAAAACCTTTTTTATAAAGTATTTTAAGAATGAGTTGCAAATGCAGGGGATTAAAAGCTAGTCGCAATTAGTAATAAATTTTGACCAATAGCTAAATCAATGCTATTGTGTACACATGCGTACACAGAGGGTTAGCTAATGAAAACTGCAAATTTATTAAAAGTAGGCATGCGAGAATTTCGCTCTCATCTCCCCCAATACTTACTCACTTCTGGCCCTGTTGCCATTACACGTCATGGCGAAACTGTAGGTTATTATATTCCAACCCGGCATCATCCAGAAAAATCAGAATTAGAAGAATTAAGAGAGGCTGCTTTTCAACTAGAGAAATTGCTCATTGCTCATGGCCTTGATGAAGATGAGTTAATAGCAGAATTTCGTGCTTTACGAAAAGGATAAAAATACCAATGTCTTCTCGTATATTAATAATAGATGCAAATATTTTAATTCGTGGAGTATTGGGATCTAAAGTTAGGGATTTGATTATAACAAATAGCGATAAAGTTGATTTTTTTACCCCCGAGGTCTGCATACAGGACGCTGAAAAATATTTACCAATTTTGTTTAAAAAGAGATCCCTATCCGCAGAACCAGCTTTAAGACTGCTATCTGCTCTGAAAAGCATAATTCAAGTAATAGATGAAGATGTTTATAGTGAATATGCTGAAGAAGCCCAGCGTAGAATGGAAAATCGAGATCCTCAAGATTGGCCGATAGCCGCGGCTGCATTGGCATTGAACAGTGCTATATGGACGGAGGATAAAGATTTTTTTGGCTCAGGATTTACAACTTGGATGACGGCGAAAGTACATATCTTCTTCGAATCTGGTAAAAGCAGTTGAAGTACAAGTTGGTTGGGTTTTTTGACTGTCATTGACCCGACATTAGAATGAGAGTCTATTGGCGCTTTGGAAATAACCACATCAGCGTTAACCAATTCTTTCTCAAAAATCGAATTTACCCCATCCTTATAAGAGGTGACTACAAACTGACAGCCGCTTTCTTCAAGAAATTTACGCAAACCCAGTTCACCTGAGACAGAACAAAGCAAGGAGCCTGGCTGAAAATCAATTGCCTTGGGCGTTGGTAGGGTTTACCCATCAGGGTAATGCTCTACTTTTAGCAAGTCATCACGAGCGTAAGAGTCAGGGTATCCGTCGATAGGATCATCATAGAGAACACAAAGAATTTTAGTCATTTTTTCCTTAAAAACACCACTATTCCTTGCAGCCTTTTGAACTAGATCATGCTACAAACCTAACCTGTAAAAGGCGGTCATTATACAGCAATTAAAAGTATACGCTTAGAAAAATCTTGAAAAGAATGCATCCTCAGGCGGGCAAATTGGGTAGATTCTGCTCATGCCGCCAGGGATGTCGCCGCAAATAATCCGCTGCCTGCATTTCCTGTAAACGGCTTAGTGTGCGTTTAAAGTCATGCATCATTTCACCTTCCTTATAGAGATGCTCCAAAGGCGTAGCTGCTGAAATAATTAATTTGATTCCGCGGTCATAGAGCACATCGATAAAATGCACCAGCATGATCGCAAAGACAGTATCCTCTGACGTTAAGGCTGGAATACTGCTGATAAAGACGGTGTCAAAACGATCAGCAATTTCCAGATAATCCAATTGACTGCGTGGCAGATTACAAATAACTTTAAAATCAAACCAGATCGCCCGATTGCTACATTTGATATAGGAAACCTCGCGATTTTGTACGTTTATAAAACCATTTTCCATGCTGTCTTTAGATAAATTCGCAAACTGCTCCTTTAAAATCGCTTCTGTTTTTGCATCCAGAGGATAAAGATAAGTTTGCAATAAAGGCTCTCTGCCCAGACGATAATCAGTTTGATGGATTAAGGACAACAGATCACATCGTGTTTTAAGTAGAGTGATTACCGGCAGAAAACGTTCGCGATGGACGCCTTTAAGGTATAACTGGTCAGGAAGAGTATTTGAGGTAACAACTAAAACGATGCCATTGGCAAATAAAGCCTGCAATAATTCTGAAAGAATCATGGCGTAAGCCACATCATGGACGAAAAATTCATCAAAACATAGTAAGCGAATTGATTTTGCCAGATCGGCTGCAATTTTTCTCAAAGGGTTCTTTTGCCCCTGACATTGGCGCAACTGCGCATCAATTTGCTGCATAAAATGATGGAAATGGAAACGCGCTTTTTTGGGCTCTTTGACCTGTTCATAAAATAAATCCATTAGATAGGTTTTACCAACACCGACAGGTCCAAATAAATAAATGCCGTGGATCTCCTCTTTTCGCCTCCATTGCCACCAGGAAGGCTTCGGTTGACTTAACTTATCCATAAGTCTTTGCATCGAGTTCAAAACCACCCGTTGTGACGCATCATCATTGATATCACCTCGGTTGATTGCATCCTCATAGGCTTTTATGATTGTCATAGCTTGGCAGCCTGAGTTCTTACCACCTCAATCAGACTTGTTTTAAGCTCAAGCAATTTGCCATGAAAAAAATGGCTTGTTGCAGCAAAACGATATAAAGGTAAGGCAGGGGAAAATGGGGCAGCAAAATCAAGAACAGCTGCGAGGGGAACTACTTCATCTTCATCACCTTGCATAATTACCCAGGGCTTTGGTGCGCTAAATTCCAGGTAGTCATAATGATGAACTGGCGGCGCTATAGTGATTAGTAATTCCGATTTAGCCTGCGCTGCAGCTCGATAAGCCACATAAGAACCAAAAGAAAAACCGGCAAAGATAAATCCTGGATTCGCTGCCATCTCTTTTTGGCAAAGCCGCATTAAAGCCAACATATCCTCACTTTCACCAACACCTGCATCATAAATCCCCTCAGATTGGCCTACACCACGAAAATTAAAGCGGATGCTTGCAATCTTAAGTTCTTTAAAACTACGTGCCATTGTTGTTACAACTTTATTATTCATAGTTCCACCCTGTAATGAATGAGGGTGGCCTAGTAAGGCAATCAATTCTTTATTTGAATCTGGGGGAACAGTTAGAACCGCTTCCAATTGTCCTGCCAAACCAGAGAAGATAAAGAGATGCTCGCCTGCTGTCGTTAATTTGGTGCTTGGAAACATAGAAACCTGGTCGATTAAAATCGGGATCTTAACCCATCTTGCATTTTCTTGCGCGTCATTTATGATCCTATGCTGTTGCTTTAATTTAAAAGCAACAAAATCAGCATCGACTTAATCTTTTAAGCGGTGACCCTAGGCTTGGGGCAGTTGATATTTCTCAACAGCCCTTGATAATGGAGGACTTGATCCATGAGACAGGTACCTATGTGTTTTGCTGTTAATTCCATTTATTGGAGGACGGCATGAAAATTCATGATTTCAAACGAAAAAAAGAGCAGCAAAGCAAAATCAGCATGCTCACTTGCTATGACTACCCTTCCGCCCGCACCATTGCCGAATCAACTATCGACTGCGTTCTTGTTGGCGACTCCGTTGCAATGGCCGTGCATGGCTATGAGAGTACTATCATGGCCACGATGGAAATGATGGTGATGCATACGCAAAGCGTAGCTCGCGGTTTAAAAGGGCAATTTTTAATCGCAGACCTGCCTTTCCTCGGTCATCGCAGCTCACAGGCAGAAACCGTCGCAAATGTAATACGACTCATGCAAGCTGGAGCTCAAGCGCTAAAAATTGAAGGCGGCGATCAGGATACTTGTCAGACTATCGCCTTTCTGGTTGCTTCTGGAATACCAGTGATTGGACATATTGGCCTGACTCCTCAGTCAATTCATCAATTAGGCGGTTATAAAATCCAGGGTAAAGAACAAGAGCAAGCTGCAAAACTCCTTAAGCAAGCGGCTAATTTGGAAGCTGCGGGTTGTTTTGCCCTTGTTATCGAATGCGTTCCTCAGCAATTGGCGAAGGCAATTACCGAATCATTGACTATTCCCACTATCGGCATAGGTGCCGGCCTTTATACGGATGGCCAGGTGCTTGTTTGGCATGATCTTTTAGGATTGCAAACGGACTTTAAGCCAAAGTTTTTAAAGCAATATGCTAAAGGCAAGGAAATGGTCTTAACGGCAATTAACGCCTATGCCGAACAAGTTCAAAATGCGGAATTTCCAAGCGAAGAATACGCTTTTTGATTGGAGTCAGCCTTGATGAAGCTGCATTATCAAGGCTATATTGAAGGGGACCACCTTATGCAAATTTTTCATAAACTGGATGAATGGATCACCCATCGGAATTCATTGTCCTCGCAATTAGCGCTTGGCTTTGTACCGACAATGGGTAATCTCCACGCCGGACATGCGTCTTTATTTACTCGCTGTAAAAAAGAAAATGACTGCACCATCGCTAGCATTTTTATCAATCCCACTCAATTTAATCACCCTAATGATTTTAGCTCTTATCCACGGACGATTAACGAGGATTTAAAATTGTTGGAAGATCTTGGCGTCGATTACTGTCTGGTACCTGACGGACGCGCTATTTACGCCGATGGCTATCGATATCAGTTGCAAGAGTCCACACTTTCCCAATTGATGGAAGGCAAACATAGACCTGGGCATTTTAATGGTGTGCTTACTGTTGTTATGAAATTACTCAATCTTGTCAGACCTCAGCGCGCCTATTTTGGTGAAAAAGACTATCAGCAATATCTACTTATTCGCGACATGACTGCTGCTTTTTTTATGAATATTGAGATTAAAGCATGTCCCACAATACGCGAAGCAAGCGGGCTGGCATATAGCTCACGTAACAATCGACTCATTGCCAGCCAACGCCTGGAAGCAGAAAAATTTGCCGGCATTTTTCATCAGGAAAAAAGTTGTGAAGAACTCCTTACAGAACTACGAAAACAAGAGATCAAGGTGGAGTATCTTGAAGATTACCAAGGACGGCGTTTTACTGCGGTGATAATTGGTGATATTCGTTTGATTGATAATTATGTCCTTGAAGAAGCCCCATGACTGCGGCTGTCTTACAAATAGAATGCAAGCCGGGGGCTGATATATAGATTTTAAAAAATCAGCCTTTTTGTGTTCAAAATTAATTCAAGAAGATCGTTAAGTTACACCCGCAAAGGTTTCTTTCGCCAAAGTGAGGCGCTTTTCCACCTCGCCAAGCTGCGCTTGCAACTGTAAAACAGCCTGGCTGTTGCCGCTGGCCTTTATTTGTTCCAGGGTTTTTAGCATGGCCTGTTGCTGTAAAGTTAGCAGATCAATCTCTTTTTCCAGGGTCTGTAACCACTGCTGACGGGTGCTTATTTTGTCTAATCCAAACCGAATCTTTTCCTCAGTTTTTGGCTTAGTTGTTTGTAAATGACATAAGGTAACTAAAACCGAAATTTTTTGTTCAATTCGTTCAGCCAGATAAAAGGCGCTATATTCACTTTTTTGGCGTGTGAGTTGTTGAATATCTGCTTTAATTTCGTCTATACAAGTCGCAGCACTCATCTCAAGATGAGGACGAAATAATCCTCGGGGCAAAGAATTTGCTGAAAGCCGCGCTCCTAAAGAATTTATCTTCCATTCCAACTCAGGCAAACGTTCTGTCAATCGTTCCAATAAGGCTTTATTGTTCATTAAATTTGACAATCAGTTTCTAAGCGCTGCCCCAATGCCAAATGTCGATTTTGCAGCCAGGAACTAATAAAGGGTGGCAAACACATTATCAAAAGGCCGATAACAAGAGTGAATTCATAACGCATAACAGAGCCAACATTAATACCGTCAGGGGGCATGAAGCTCACTACCAGTGTTGTTATAGCACCAATACTACCCACACCAGCAACAAAGATAATACCTGCTATTCCACCTGGAATTTGAAAGGCACGAGGCTGTTTCGGTGCGCTAAAACGCAATTTAATTGCAGCCGCAAACATTAATAAATACATCAGCATATACAATTGCGCGGCCAAGGCTGTTAGCAACCAATAAGAGCCATTCACTGAGGGCATAAAAAGAAACAAGGTCGACAGGAAAGTTACGATGATCGCCTGGGTTATTAACATGACTATTGGTGCGCCTTTACGGTTAGCTCGGAGAAAAAATTCGGGCAGATTACCATCAACCCCCGCGACTAATAAGCCCTTGGTCGGGGCTATAATCCAATTTGAAACGCCGCCA
Organism: Tatlockia sp.; assembly: GCA_013812775.1. Taxonomy (GTDB): domain Bacteria; phylum Pseudomonadota; class Gammaproteobacteria; order Legionellales; family Legionellaceae; genus Tatlockia. The sequence continues at coordinate 15,278 of JACCSX010000196.1, forward strand.
AGGCCACCCATCACTAGCATCAAGGCAACTACAGGCATCAACCACATGAGATGATATTGCGAGAAAAAAGCATCAAAGGCTTGCATAATGCCTGCAACCAGATTGATTTTTTCATGGGGTAAAACTACGGCAATGGAGAGAGAACCCAAAATTAAAGTGCTTAATATAATCAGAACTGAATAAATTAAGGCACGTGGAAAAGCGCGCTGCGGATCATTCACATCATTAGCATGAACAGTAGCAATTTCAATTCCACAAAAAGACATCATGATTGCTGTTAAGGAGACCCAAAGTGATTGCTCATGCCAGTGTGGGCTAATACTTTGCGTATCAAATTGCACCTGCGAATGATTGCCGCCTAAAAGCCATACCGCACCCAAACCAATAATTAAGCCCATGGGCAATAATAAACCCGATATGGCACAGATATTACTGAATAGAGCTGATGACCGCATACCTTGCATATTGACGAAGGTCGTACCCCAGAAAGAAACGACAATCACCAACCAAAGAAAATAAGGATTAGAGGCTAAAGCAGGATTTATTAGGTAACCGATTGTGCCCGCCACAAAAGATAAAATGGTTGGATACCAGATAACATTCTCAATCCACTGCAACCAGATTGCCAAAAACCCTACTTTTTTACCAAAAGCTTCTTTCACCCAAATGTAAATACCACCCTGCTTTGGCCATCCAGAGGCGAGTTCCGCAGAAACCAGGGCTGTGGGAATCAAGAAAAACAAGGCACCCATAATAAAGAAGGAAATTAATTGACTACCGAATAAAGCCGTGGCGGGTAAATTACGGATAGAGTCCACTGAACCAACAGTAATCATTGTCAGGCTAAATATAGTCAAGGCGTGCTTTTTAGAACTCATTGCTTTCCTTCTATGCTGTTGCAAACTCTTGCAGACCACCATTGTAGCTGGGCAAACTTAAGATAACCTTAATAATCGTTTAAAAAAGACTCAAAATACTTAAGGCTTCCCGCTATTTGTAGATTACTTAAATTATCTAAACTCAGCAACTGGGAATTTTCTTTTGTCAGAGAGCAGGCAGCCTTGATGCAATGCAGCGTAATCAAGGCTAACCCTTTTAAATCAAGCGTCTTAAGTTTGCCAGGCTACCTTTAAATTCTATTAGATACCACTGCTGGATCAGACGCTTTAAGTTGGTCTAAAAGTTTGCCAGTTCGGTTAGAAAGCTTACCAGTTTGCAGTTCCGGGTACCTATCATCATTTTCAATTCTCTTAATGGCCTCAGCTATTTTCATATTTGGCTCTCTCCCAATCCTTAGCAATTCATACAATCCAGCTTTTTTCTCGTCTTTTCTAGAGTGATTAACATAGAGGAAGGAAAAACAACCATTAACTTCAATGTCCAGCTCAGCGATTCTTGCCTCGATTGCTGCAATCTGATCAAGTGAAAAACAGGTTCGATTATTAGGGTAGAAAAATCCAGCTTGACTAGTTGACTGTGGTTTAGTATCCGCAACTTTTAAACCTGGTTTTGTTTCTGAGGTCTTTTTATTAGAAGACCCTTGAGATAATCTGCTTGTTAAGTAGATAGCGATTTCTTCAGGAGTATCAACATTCAACTTTTGAAGCATAGCCTCATGGCTGGGTGCTTTTGCTGTTTTTAATTCGCATAAATAGCGAACAACATCTATAGAATTGGCC
>JACCSX010000252.1 GCA_013812775.1 Tatlockia sp.
TAATGATAGTAAGCCCGTGCTGACCTGGTAATTACAGCTTTTTTATTTCCTGTAGACAATTGCTGAGCAAAGCAACATTATCAGAAAATACCCAGTTCAGACCGCGATTCAATTCTCTATATAAACCTGAACGCGAATCAACCATGCCAACACCAACTACTTTTTCTGCCAATTTAAGTTTTTTGATTTTGGAATCATTCATCAGGAAATAATGACCCAAGACGCCACCATAATTTTTTTGCATAACCAGCTTACAGAATTGACTCACATTATTATGAACAGGAACCAATAACATAGCTGTCCTGGGAAAGCTGGTAAAGGAATAAAACAGAGAGGCATCAAGGCTAAGTAGATGATAATCCTGACCAGCAACCAGGGAATGGAGTTCCTCTTTTAACGCACTTTCAGCATTAAAAGGTGCTTTGAGCTCAATAAATAAATGCATACGCTTACCATAACGCTCAATAACCTCAGCGAGACTAGGTATTTCCGGCACTAATTGGCGTAGGGTTTTAAAATTCAACTGACTAATTAACAGGCTTTTTCCCCAAAGACGGTCAAGGCTTGGATCATGATTCACAACCAAGACCCCATCTACTGTAGCATGAACATCAAATTCAATACCAAAGGAGCCCAAAGCGAGCGCACGAGCAAAAGCCGCATCGGTATTTTCGATGATACCTGATTTATGATCATGAGCTCCGCGATGAGCAATAAGGCATGCCTCGCTTGCAAGGGTCTGGCTAGGCATTTTGCGTGGTACACAGGCGAAGAAACCGTCTATTACTTTTTCAGTTACCTTAAGGAACATTATAAACACTTAAAAAAAACCAGTTGCCGATTTTGCAATGATTTTTTTACAAAATCCAGCATTGGAGTCACTAATTCATAAAAAATCTTTATTAATACTTACCTCGAAAAAAGGATCAAAAAAATAATAAATATTGACAGCCAAACCAATCTTAAGTAATTTAGCGACCATTGCCGAGGTGGTGGAATTGGTAGACACGCTAGCTTCAGGTGCTAGTGGGGGTAACCCCGTGGAGGTTCGAGTCCTCTTCTCGGTAAATTTTTTATCTAGCCTTAATCAGAGCGTTGACCTAAAGCCTGACCGTAGCAAATAGAGCTTCCCGCGCGCAAACTTTTTTGCCAGTGAACTTTCTCCCCATCTGCAAATAACAGAACTATCGTTGAGCCTAATTTAAAATAGCCCATTTCTTCGCCTTGTCTGATAAAAGTATCTGCTTCCGGTAGGAGGGTTAAATCGAGATGCTGCATTTGTTTGGATCGCTTTAGGTCGCCATGCCAGCGTGTACCAATAGCTCCGACTATCGTTGCTCCGACTAAGACCATTGCCATGGGGCCGAGTTTAGTTTCGAAAAAGCAAACCAGGCGTTCATTGCGGGCAAATAAATGCGGGATAACTCTTGCTGTAGGTGGTTGTACGGAAAACAGTTTACCTGGAACATAAATCATTTTCTTTAACTGTGCATCGATGGGCATATGAATGCGGTGATAATCCTTTGGTGAAAGATAGAGTGTGGCAAAACTGCCTTTGTTAAATTCTCTGCTTTCGCTGGCTAACAATTCCGCCACTGTATAATAACGGCCTTTGGCTTGAAAAATTTGCCCAGCTTTAATAGCCCCTAACTCGCTAACGCTGCCATCCACCGGCGAGACAATATCAGCCTTTACCAGGGGTCTGCATTCAGGCTTTAAATGGCGGATAAAAAAATCATTGAAGCAAGCATAGTTCTCTGGATTTTCTTCACAGGCTTCGGCCATATTAACGCCATAACGCTTAATAAAATCATGAATAAGCCAGTTTTTAATAGCCGGAGTTTGTACATTTGCCATAAACCCTGCGAAATGGGTTAAACCATGTTTTGGTAAAAATAGGTGAGGCATTGTTTTTAAATAATCTTTAAACATAATCGCTATGAAAAATAAAAGGGTTGCAAATCATACCTTGAAAAGACTGGCGTTGCTATTTCGTCTTCTCTTTAATTGATTTTAAGCATAACCTCTAAGGTCTCCTCAAGGGTTTCACTGTTAAGAGTTTTGTAGGCTTCTTCTGATTTAGTGCTTGTAAAAAAGAAATAATCACCGGTCTTTTTATGGTGTTGAGAATGAAGAAACCAACCTGCGCCGAGGGTAACTATGGTCAGTGCGATCGTCGCTAAATTGACAAAGGCTGCTGCTATCCATCTTGCACATTCATCAGAGTCCATTTGCAAAGGCTTCACAAGACGGTTTTCGGCCTTTTTAATCCTTGTTGTCAAGATGGCGGCTTTCTCAGCTGCTGTTTGTGTCGAATTATCAGGTTTAAGTCCCTCATACATTGCCCGATATAAATCCTTACGGTATTCCTGTTCCGGTACTTTAAGCTCTTTAAACTTAGCGGGATGCTCAGCAGCCAAGCGTGTTCTGATAACCTCGCTATCAGCTTCTATTTTTCGAACTGCTTTATAAAAATACTTGCTTTTTTCATCCTCTTTTACCATGAATTCAATAACTTCATCACCAAAGTTAAGGGCACGTAGTCTATTGATCAACAGCAAGGATTCATCGAGCTGATAGGCTAAATTTTGGATATTCGAGACAGGAGGTATTGCTATTCGTTTCTCTCTTTGCCCCTCAATTCCTTTTTGTAAAAATTCTATCAGAGAATTTTCAGTTTTATAGGGAACCAGAGCAAGCAAGAGCCGAAAATCATGGCCTTTGCTATCTTCACGTAGAGCTAATTCAAAGGCTTGACTATTTTCTGGTGCCATCCGGGAAAGATTATTCAAGGCTACAATTAACTGGACATTTACAGGTTTCTCATAATCTAAAAGTTGCCTAACTGGCAATTTATGCGCAGCAGCCCGAATAATTGCTTTGGCAAGCTTATAATCCTTTAATAATAGGTCAAAAGCCCCTAAAGATTCTATTGGCGTATCAAACGCACAATCATGGAGCGCCCGAACTGCTGTTCTAGTGAGTTTTTCATTAACTTTTGCGTTGGCCGGCAGATTTGAAAATCCCGCACAGACCTGGGAATACACTTCATCCTTGGCATTTAGAGAACTAAGTATCTGCAGAGCAAAGGTTAATGCATTGGCGATTTCTATTCTTTTCACCAAGAGTTTCGCTTCAGGGATTTTAAATTTTGTTGCAGCCGTAAACAGATGCATTTGTTCTTTAATGAAAGTGATCAATTTTTTCTTTAAAAGGGACTCTCCAGTCTCTTCTTCAAAATTCAACTGAGATAGGGCTTCATTTAAATCAAGATCACCCTTAAAGAAGGCCAGAGTGGTGAAAATTGTCTTTTTTAGATAAGGTTCTATTAGTCGGTTATGTTTTTCTCCCAAGCTCAATTCGTCAATGAACAATAAGGTCTGACAAACAAAGGGAGTTAAATTTTTAAAGCTAAAATCAACCTTATAATGAATTAGAACATTGGCAGCGCAATGCATTATAGGATCAAAAGCCAGTGTCTTAAGCTCTTTAGCAGAGAAACCCTTTTCATGAGCATCGACTATCAAGCTTGCCAGTTTGGGGTATTTTTTGAAAACCTCAATAAGTTTAAAGAACTCTTCTGGATCAAGTTGCTTTAGCGCTACTAAAATTAAGGTAGCTTGTTTTTGATCATAGCTTTTTAGTCGACTTATTTGCTTTAAGGCAAGTGAACCGCTCCCCTCAAACAACTCTGGAATACAGTTTTCTAATCCCGAACCCTTTAGTGAATTAATAATGTAAACCATTTCCGGGTCCTGGATATAAGCTTTAATTAATTTCAGTTCCACACCCAGATTAAACAAAATATAACAGGCATTGATATCTTTAGGTTCTGAGCAGAAACTTAATTCTCGCAAGAGTTTATCATCTGGCTTATTTATATATTGTTCGGCAAGACCTGATAAAAATCTTGGGGATAAAGGCAGGTTACGCCAGGCGGCCGCGTCTTTATACTTTGGGAGCATGTCGTCAAAATAATTTTGAACCTTATCTAAAGATTTTAGCTCTTTTCCATCACTAGTTAGATAGTCTGCCAGACTGATTGGATCAAAAAAATCTTCTAACACTCGATTTTTGGTAAGGGCTGATAAGAGGGATAATAATTTATTCTCAGGAATAGTAGGTAAATTGCATATCATTTTGCAAATAACAGCATGACTGAATCCATCTTCCGGAAAATTCCAGTCCTTTTTAGATAAGACTTCCAATTTTTCCCAGATATTTGCCTTTTCCGTCACTTCGATAAATTGCGAAAAAAACTCTCTGGTATGATTCGTTTTCAATAAAAAGCGCAATCCCTTTGTTTTCAGCTCATCTCTTAAAGTTGCTGCCAAAAACTCAAGATTTTCATCATATAAAACGTCGTCCAAACCATGGAGAAAAACATCATCAGAACGTATTGCCTGCTTTTCATTTAATCCGTAAGCATCAAGGAATAACAATATTTTTAACTGCCTTGAATCTATAATTCTATCCCCTATGGGCTCGTAATTTGATATCAACTGGGATAAGGGGCTATTTTCATCAATGCATTCTAGTATCTGTAGAGGTGAAGGCTGCTGCTTATTCTTTTGGAGAAGAAAAAGCGCTTTATTAGCCATGATCTCTGGTAAAAAATTTTTAAAAGCCAACATTAACTCTTCATTCTTGAATTTTAGCGGTAGATATTGCAAAAACAGATTCATTATTTCAGATTGGGGGTTAATCTTCCCTTTAGAATCCAGTATAAAACTAATAAATTTCTTTAATCCTTCGTCACCAATTGCGTTAATAAACTCTTCGTTAGGTATCGACGTCGAACTTATTGTAGCCTCGTTTTTTTTGCAAAAGGGGTGCGGATCAAAAGAGGTTAACTGCTTAATCTGATGTTTTTCGGGTGATAGATTTGTATTTCGAGCTTGAGTAATAATCCATTTGCCTGGATCATCTTGTCGATAATAAATGGTCAACCCGCAGGGTATACCTCGTTCATCTTCATAAGAAAAGCCGATTTGTCTTAACTTGGATTGGATATTTATCAGGTCAGCCTCGGTTTCGTGTGGCTGAAAGAAAGGAAGCGGTATTATAGGTCCAAAACCAAGGTAAACATTTCCCGCAAAGAGATTTCCTTGAATATAATATTCACTTGCAGTTAGTTCAGGATTTAGCCAGGCGTCCATAAATCTTTCACCTTGCTTAGGAGTCCCCCAAAAAGGACTACGGCCAATATCCTTTTTAATCAGATCCAGATTTTTTGCGTTGGCTTGAGCAAAGTTATCAAGTCCGAAAGTAGTGAAAACCTGTTTTGCATTACCTTCTATTAAATAGGGCATAATATGTACTTGCAATAATTAGTTAAGATCATTATAACTGAGTCTGGGTCCTCATAGTGATAATTTTTAGTAAAAATTGCGTCATTTTTTGTCCTTTCTGAGTAATTAAATTATGGCTTTAAATTTTAATATTATTGGCGCAGGCCGTTTGGGTAAAGCAATTGCTAAGGCTTTAATTGCTTCAGGGCAAGCGCAGTTAAGAGCGGTATGCAATTCAGGATTTTCTACGGCGCAGCTTGCCGTAAAACAAATTAGCTCTGGTATAGCGGTTTCCTCGCTGGCTGCTCTGCCAGCCGCGGATATAACCTTTATCACTACTCCTGATGATCTGATCCCGCAACTGGCAAAGCAATTAACCAAGGATAAAATCCTGAAACCGCAATCAATAGTTGTGCATTGCTCTGGAGTTTTGTCTACAACCGCTTTGGCTCCCCTGAGGGAACTTGGCTGCCATCTTGCAACTATTCATCCTCTAAGAGCCTTTAAAGCTGGCAGCCTGGATAACTCTATTTTTCAAGGTTGTGATTGTGTTATTGAGGGTGATGATGAAGCTTTAAGTGTTATTTCTAATCTTTTCAGGCATCTTGGCGCCAGAATTATTCCAATAAAGCAGGAAAATAAAATTATCTATCATGCTGCGGCGGTGATTGCTTCCAATTATCTAGTAACCCTGGCAGCGACAGCTATGGAGTTATTCAATGAAGCGGGAATATCTGCTGGCCTGGCAAAGCAAATGACGACAAATCTTATGGGAAGCAGCCTGAATAATATTGTAAATAGTGAATACCCAGCCGCAGCACTGACTGGACCTTTACAACGAGGCGATACAAATACACTATCCATGCATCTAGATGTTTTGCCTGCCTCAATAAAAGACTTATATCGAAGCGCAGCCCTTGCAACGCTTCCTCTGACCACCCTGTCTGATGAGATGAAGATGCAAATAGTGGATTTATTGGAAGGGCGAAGAACTTAGACTAAGCCCCGCAGCTGTCTCTGAGAGTTCTACGTTGTAATAGCTGCTATGAACCTTGTTTTGTAACCTGCAATGCCGTGACACTTTGGAGGCCACGTGGCAGGCGATTACCGCGACGGCCTCGTTCACCAAGATAAGGACCTAGATCGCCTGCCTTCAAAGTAAAGTGGCGTCTGCCTGCATGAATTATTAGTGAATCCTCTGGAGACATTACTTGAAGATCAATAACAAACTCTTCCCGTTGCTGCGCTTTCAATGTGGAAATATTGATTAATTTATTACCCTTTCCTCTAGATAGCTCAGGTAACTCAGTCACCGGAAATACAAGCAATCGTCCCGCATTGGTAACTGCGGCAATCAATTGATTATCTTTGTGGCTAATCAAACGGGGCGAAAGAACCAAACTGTTTGGCGATAATTTAATACATGCTTTACCATTCCTGTTTTTTACATACAAATCCTGGAGCTTGGTGATAAAGCCATAACCCGCATCAGATGCCAAAAGAACCCAATCGTCAGCATCACCAGCAATAAGTGCAGAAAAGGATATTGCATCTGCTGGATTCAATTTGCCTGTTAAAGGCTCGCCCTGACCGCGGGCTGAGGGCAAGACATGACCTGGAAGATTATAAACTTTTCCTTCGCTATCAAAAAATACGACTTGCTGGTTAGAACGCGCATTAGTCTGCGCTTTAAACTCATCGCCAGCTTTATAACTCAACTCTCGACCATCGATGTCCAGGCCTTTTGCAGCACGTATCCAGCCCTTTTGGGATAGCACGACTGTTATTGGCTCATTGGGTAAAATATCTTCTTCCTTTAAAGCCTGGGAGTCCTGACGCTCAACCAGTGGCGATCGTCTTTCATCACCAAATTGTTCTTTATCCGCTCGAATTTCATCTTTAACCAGTGTTTTTAACCGTTTTTCACTTGCGAGGATTGCTTGTAAAGAATCACGCTCTTTGCTCAATTCGTCTAATTCTCCGCGTAGTTTTATTTCTTCCAGCTTGGCTAAGTGGCGTAATTTCATCTCAAGGATAGCTTCAGCTTGCCGCTCACTAAGCAGAAAACGGGCCATTAAACCTTGTTTGGGATTATCTTCCTCACGAATAATGGCAATAACTTCGTCGATATTTAAATAGGCTGTAAGTAGGCCTTCCAGAACATGGATGCGATCAAGTACTTTATCCAACCGATGTTGTAAACGCCTTTGCACAGTGGTAATACGGTAACTTAGCCACTCATTCAAAATGGTCACCAGACCTTTCACTCGTGGCTTTCCATCCAGACCTATCATATTAAAATTAACACGATAGCTGCGCTCTAAATCAGTCGTTGCAAAAAGATGGGACATTAACCCTTCGGCATCGACACGGTTGGATTTCGGTACAATAACAAGTCGAGTAGGATGTTCATGATCTGACTCGTCCCGGAGATCTTCTATCATTGGTAATTTTTTCTGCTGCATTTGAGCCGCAATTTGTTCAATTACTTTTGCGCCTGAAACCTGATAGGGAAGAGCAATAATTACAATATTGTGTTTTTCCTGGCGGTAAATAGCACGCATTCTTACTGAACCATTACCTGTTTCATACATTGCAAAAATGGAAGAAGCTGGTGTAATAATTTCAGCAGCGGTTGGGAAATCTGGCCCTTTAATGAAAGTAGATATCTCGTTTAAATCAGCTTTTGGGTTATCAAGCAGATGGATGCAGGCATTTGCTACTTCCGTCAAATTATGGGGCAAAATATCAGAAGACATACCCACTGCAATGCCGGTTGCGCCATTTAACAACACATTTGGCAGCCGCGCTGGCAGCAGCGAAGGTTCTTGTAAGGTAGCGTCAAAATTATCTACCCATTCCACTGTTCCTTGCTGTAATTCAGATAATAAGAGCTCAGCATAATTGGATAAGCGCGCTTCTGTATAACGCATCGCGGCGAATGATTTAGGATCATCAGCAGAACCCCAATTTCCCTGGCCATCAACAAAAGGATAACGATAGGAAAAGGGCTGAGCCATTAAAACCATGGCTTCATAACAGGCGGTATCGCCGTGTGGATGGAATTTACCTAAGACATCCCCCACTGTACGGGCCGATTTTTTGTGTTTCGAGCTTGCTTTAAGGCCCAGCTCAGACATTGCATAAACTATACGTCGCTGCACTGGCTTTAAACCATCAGCAAGATGAGGGAGAGCTCTATCAAGAATTACGTACATTGAATAATCAAGGTAGGCTTTTTCGGTAAACTCAGTAAGCGGTTTTCGCTCTATAGCATCATTCATTTCTATAACAGACTTCCATTTGCAGATAGTTATTATCCTAGTGCAAATCAGGTTAATAAGGCAAAGATATTTTAACAGTTAATTCAATTTGCCGCTAATAGAAGCAAACTGTGATTTGTGAATAACTTTATCTAATTTTTAGACAGATCTTTGTATTTTAAATAACTTGTTGATTTATATCAAATTTTTAATATAGATTATAAAAACAGCTAGAACTCCCTGTGGATAACTTTGTGAATTAATTAATAAATATTAAGCTAAGGTCTTGTAAAAATAAGGAGTGGATGCCTGTATAGGGTGTTAGATTGTTAAACGGGATGTCGCTCGGACATCCACTCATTTATTTTAGATTTTTACGAACTTTCTGAATAGCACGTATTTGTGCCACAGCCCGGGCTAACTCAGCAGCCGCGATAGAATAATCAACATCGGTATTTTTGTTTGCTATCGCTTCTTCAGCGCGCGCCTTTGCAGCTATGACTGCAGCTTCATCCAGATCTTCAGCACGCTCAACTGTATCTGCCAGAACGGTTGTATAGTATGGCTGCACCTCCAGCATACCCCCAGAAACATAATAAATTTCTTGTTGGCCATTTTGGAGGCTGACCCGAATTTCACCAGGTTTAAGAATGGTCAATAAAGGGGCATGACCTGGGGTAATGCCCACTTCGCCTAATTCTCCAGTAGCAACAACCATTTCCACTACACCGGAATAGATTTCTTGCTCAGCACTGACGATATCCAAGTGCATTGTAATTGCCATGTCTGTTTGCCTCATAGGGTTTTCGCTTTAGCTACGGCTTCCTCGATGCTACCAACCATGTAAAATGCTTGCTCAGGTATGTCATCGTATTCCCCAGCAAGAATGCCTTGGAATCCTTTAATCGTATCTTTTAATGATACATATTTACCCGGTGAGCCTGTAAATACCTCGGCTACAAAGAATGGCTGGGAAAGGAAACGCTGAATTTTACGTGCTCGCGTTACCACTCTCTTGTCTTCTTCAGATAACTCATCCATACCAAGAATCGCAATAATATCTTTCAGTTCTTTGTAACGCTGCAAGGTTTGCTGAACTCGACGCGCAGTATCGTAATGTTCTTGACCGACGATTAACGGGTCCAACTGTCGTGAAGTAGAATCCAAAGGATCTACTGCTGGATAAATGCCCAACTCTGCAATTTGTCGAGATAATACAACCGTTGCATCCAAGTGAGCAAAGGTAGTAGCAGGTGAAGGGTCAGTCAAGTCGTCTGCAGGTACATATACAGCTTGAATTGAGGTAATAGAACCAGTTTTTGTGGAGGTAATGCGCTCTTGCAGCATGCCCATTTCTTCTGCCAAAGTAGGCTGATAACCCACAGCAGAAGGCATACGTCCGAGCAGAGCAGAAACCTCTACTCCAGCGAGTGTATAGCGGTAAATATTATCAATAAACAAGAGAACATCACGGCCTTCATCTCGGAACTTTTCAGCCATGGTCAAGCCAGTCAAGGCAACACGCAAACGGTTTCCTGGTGGCTCGTTCATTTGTCCATAAACAAGTGAAACTTTGTCCAACACCTTGGAATCTTTCATCTCATGGTAGAAGTCATTCCCTTCGCGTGTACGCTCTCCAACTCCAGCAAATACTGAGTAACCACTGTGTTCATGGGCGATGTTACGAATCAATTCCATCATGTTAACTGTCTTGCCTACGCCGGCTCCACCAAAAAGACCAACCTTACCACCTTTCGCAAAAGGACATAGCAAGTCGATAACTTTAATTCCAGTTTCTAATAGCTCCTGGCTGCCTGCCTGATCTTCATAACTTGGAGCCTGACGATGTATTGACCACTGCTCTTCTGCCCCAATAGGACCGGCATCATCAATAGGACGTCCTAAAACATCCATAATACGACCGAGAGTTTTTACACCCACAGGTACCTGAATAGGTTCGCCAGTATTTGTGGCTTTCATTCCACGTTTTAAACCATCGGTGGTGCCCATTGCAATTGTACGTACGACACCATCACCGAGTTGCTGTTGAACTTCAAAGGTTAAGTCACCGTCAACGAGTTTTAATGCATCGTTTAATTTGGGAACCTTATCACGGGGAAATTCAACATTCACAACCGCGCCAATAACTTCAACTACTGTGCCTAAATTTGTTCCTACAGTCATCATATACCCTCTTATAAAGCGTCTGCGCCACCGACAATTTCAGCCAATTCCTGAGTGATGGCGGCTTGTCGGGCTTTGTTATAAGCCAATTGAAATTCTTTAATTAAATCACCTGCATTATCCGTTGCGCTCTTCATCGCCATCATTTTTGCAGCTTGTTCACAAGCAATATTTTCTACAACCGCTTGATAAACCTGTAGCTCGATATAACGTTCCAGCAAAGCATCCAGTAATTCCTTGGCATCAGGCTCATAAATATAATCCCAATGATGTCCTAAGTTGTTGGAATCTTCTTCTGCCTGAGGCAAAGGTAACAACTGCTTGACCGTTGGTGTTTGGGTCATGGTGTTAACAAATTCATTGTAAACAATGTGCAAGGCATCAATTTCACCCTTGGTGAAAGCATCGAGCATTACTTTTACTATGCCGATCAAATCGTTCACTGAGGGCTTGTCGCCAAGTTGATCAACGGAGCCCAAAACTCGTCCGCCTACACGTTTGAAAAATGCCTGTCCTTTTCGGCCAATAACACAGATATCGATTTCTTTTCCCTCTTGCTGCCATTGACGTATATTACGGATGCTTTCTCTTAATAGGTTAGAATTCAAACCACCACAGAGGCCTCTGTCTGAAGTAACAATAATAAGACCAACTCTTTTAATGTCGCGAGCGATCATAAAAGAATGTCGGTATTCTGAGCTTGCACGTGCAATGTGTCTTACGACATTATAGATTTTAGTTGCATAAGGCTTTGATGCACGCATTCTATCCTGCGTTTTACGCATTTTAGATGCAGCAACCATTTCCATCGCCCGTGTGATTTTTTGCGTGTTTTTAATACTCGCAATTTTTGAACGGATCTCTTTTGCTCCAGCCATATCTTGCTTCGCCTTTAATTATCAAGTTGCAACTCGCAAAGCTGCAATCTGCGTAATCAATCATTCACCGATAATCAGTAATGACTCTGAATTTTACCAACTGCCACTGCGTTTAAATTCTTCCACAGCTGCCTGTAATTGTGACTCAATCTCGCCGTCATAGGCTCCAGCATCATTAATTTTCTGTAGCAGTGCCGCATGTGAAGCACGCACATAGGAATGTAAAGCGGCTTCAAAAGAACTTATTTCTGATACAGGAACATCATCCAGGTATCCCTTTTCTGCGACAAAGAGTGATAAACCCATTTCTGCAACAGAGTAAGGCGAGTATTGTTTTTGTTTCATTAATTCAGTAATGCGCTGGCCACGTTCTAACTGTTTACGTGTTGCATCGTCGAGGTCGGAAGCGAATTGTGAAAAAGCTTCCAACTCACGAAACTGTGCTAAGGCCAAGCGCGTACCACCACCTAGTTTTTTCATGATTTTTGTTTGTGCAGCACCACCAACCCGTGAAACTGATAGTCCAGAGTTAATCGCTGGGCGTACACCTGAGTTAAATAAATCAACATCAAGGAAGATCTGGCCATCGGTGATCGAGATAACGTTAGTTGGTACGAAGGCTGATACGTCACCTGCCTGTGTTTCGATAATAGGGAGGGCTGTAAGTGAACCGGTTTTACCTTTAACTTGGCCATTAGTTAATTTTTCTACTTCCTTCTCATTAATTCTCGCAGATCGTTCCAAAAGACGTGAGTGAAGATAGAAAATATCGCCAGGATAGGCTTCGCGACCGGGCGGACGTCTTAAAAGTAAAGATATTTGCCTATAGGCCCAGGCTTGTTTTGTTAAATCATCATAAACGATCAAGGCATCTTCGCCTTTTTCCATGAAATATTCGCCCATGGAGCAACCAGAGTAAGGTGCAATAAACTGTAAGGCGGCCGAATCAGATGCGCCTGCTACAACTACAATGGTATGTTCCATTGCGCCATTTTCTTCTAATTTTCGGACTATTGCTGCTACTGAGGAGGCCTTCTGACCAATAGCAACATAGATACATTTAACGCCGGTCCCTTTTTGGTTAATAATCGCGTCAATTGCAATCGCTGTTTTTCCAGTTTGACGGTCACCAATAATTAATTCACGTTGTCCGCGGCCTACGGGGATCATCGCGTCAATTGCTTTGAGCCCTGTTTGTACAGGTTGATCTACTGATTGACGAGCAATTACACCGGGAGCGACTTTTTCAATCGGCGCCATTTTTGAGCTTTCAATTGGTCCTTTACCATCGATAGGATTACCCAGAGCATCAACTACACGTCCTAGTAAACCCTCACCAACAGGCACTTCAAGAATACGACCAGTACATTTAGCTTGTTGACCTTCTGACAAAGAGGTGTGATCGCCGAGAATTACTACACCAACAGAATCACGCTCCAAGTTTAAGGCCAGGCCATAAACACCACCAGGGAATTCAATCATTTCTCCCTGCATAGCATCGGCAAGACCATGTACACGGACGATACCGTCTGCTGAACTAACGATTGTTCCAACATTCCTTGCTTCAGAAACAACATTAAACTGTTCAATTTTTTTTCTGAGCAAATCCGAAATCTCAGTTGGGCTTAGTGCTACTTGTGCCATGAAATCTATCCTCTCTATTAGGCGGCTAAATCGGTGCGTAGTTTATTTAACTTTCCGCGTACCGAACCATCAATAATTAAATCGCCTGCATGAATAACAGCTCCACCCAATAGTGACTTATCTACACAAAGGTTGAGCGTTACCTGACGCTGTAAGCGTTTACTCAATGAACTGACTAGCTGTGTTTGTTGGGCTGTTGAAAGCTCAGAGAAGGATCTGACTTCCACCTGCAGTGTTTTTTCCTGCTCAGCTCTTAGTGAATCAAACAGCATTTTAATATCAGGCAAGAGCATCAAACGTTTGTTCTGTGCTAACAAAGCAACTAAATTTTCAATAGCTTCGTTTTCACTTGTTCCGGTTTTGGCAAATACAGACATCAGCAATTGTGCTTGCTGTTCAGCGCTTGCTGCTGGATTAGTAATAAATTGCATCGCTTTCTCATCCAATACCGCAAAGGATAACTCATGCAATATCTCAGACCATTCACTCAGTTTTTTTGCAGCCAAGGCATGCTCAAAAACAGCTTTAGCGTAGGGTCTGGCGATTGTAGTGGTATTTGACATATCAAATCTCTTCAATCAGGTTATCAAGCAGCGAACTGTTTGTTTTTGCATCGATTTCACGATTAAGAATCTTTTCAGCACCAGCGACAGCTAATTGAGCAACTTGTTTACGTAAACCTTCTTTAGCACGATTAATTTCTTGCAAAAGTTGCTCTTGCGCAATTTTACCTTGCTTTTGAGCTTCCAGTTTCGCGTCTTCCTTAGCTTCTTCAATCATCTGGGCCGCACGTCGATTCGCTTTTTCAACGATCTCAGAAGCATGTGCCTTAGCCTGCTTCAGCTCGTCTTTAACACGATGTTGTGCCAGCTCTAATTCTTTGCGACCTCGCTCAGCAGCTGATAAACCGTCAGCTATTTTATCCTGACGTTCTTCCATTGCTTTCGATAAAGGCGGCCAAACAAATTTCATGGTAAACCAGACAAATGCCATGAAAACCAGCATTTGCACTACCAAAGTCAAATTAATATCCAAGGTATTCTCTCCCGTAGCATTCAGGGCGTCTTTTCACCCAAATTGGCGATTAATCCAAGTTGCTTATTGGGTTAATAATGCTAAAAAGGGGTTATTGAAAGTGAAGAATAACGCAATACCCACACCAATCATTGTTACCGCATCAAGAAGACCCGCAACAATAAACATTTTTACCTGTAACATAGGAACCATTTCAGGTTGACGTGCAGACCCTTCAAGGAACTTGCCGCCCAATAAACCGAAACCAATCGCAGTTCCCAAAGCACCCAGACCAATTAGTAAAGCGACAGCAATAACCGTCATACTTTGAACTTGTGCTATTAAATTTGCAGCTTGCATATAAATCCCCTTAATGGACAATGATTAAATTAAAAACAGTTAGTGGTCCTCATGAGCCAGACTAAGATAAACAATAGTCAGCACCATAAAAATAAACGCTTGCAACGTGATCACCAAAATATGGAATATTGACCAGGCTAAAGACAACACGAATTGTGTTGCACCCATGGCAGCCGCACCAGCTATTGATGAGGAGGTTGCATTCAAGGTTAGCAAGGCTAGCAGAATAAAGATCAATTCACCAGCATATAAGTTACCGAATAGCCGCAATGCTAATGAAATAGGCTTGGCAATTAAATTTACTATCTCCAATAGAAAGTTAAAGGGTATAAAAACCCAATGATTAAACGGCTGCAAGGTTAATTCTTTTATAAAACCTTTGAAGCCCTTGATTTTTAAGCTGTATATGATGATAAGCATGAAAACAGAAAGTGATAAGGCAAAGGTTAAATTCAGGTCAGTTGTTGGCACCACTTTTAAATAGTGGATTCCGACTGTTTGTGCGGCCAATGGCAAAATATCAACCGGGAGCAGATCCATAAAATTCATGAGAAATACCCAAACAAAAATAGTAAGCGCTAAAGGGCCAATTACATTATTTTTGCCGTGGAAGCAGTCTTTTACTTGGTTATCCGCGAAAGAAAGCATTAACTCTGCGAAATTTTGTAATTTTCCTGGTACGCCGGTTGTCACTCTACGAGCGCCAAAGTACAACAGGGCTAAAATAAAAAATCCAGATATCAATGAAAAAAGCAGAGTGTCCAGATTTAGTGTCCAGAAACCGCCGGATCCAAAACTCATCGTTTTGACATTGAACGTTAGATAAGTTAGATGATGTTTAATGTATTGAGTGCTTGATACCATTTCAGTCACTTTCTGGCCTATTTTGTTTGTTAGCAAAAATCAATGGTGCAAACCAATAATTCATTAGCACCACAATGTAGGTGAAAAAAAACACAAGAGGGGCTATTTTGTACAAAACAAACACCAATGTAAATAAGATAGC
>JACCSX010000266.1 GCA_013812775.1 Tatlockia sp.
ACTCATTGCAAGCCAGGCAAGCGAGGCAATGGTGAGACTTGAGTATAATTCAGTAGGCTCACGTAAAAGATTTTCTACAGGATAATCTGCCATAGCTATCTTAACCAATTTAAAAATTCTTGAATAAAGATCGTGGCTAATAAATAATGACGTGCCGATAGCATGGTGTTAATTTGTTCAGGATTAGGATGGCCAGTAATAGACCATCTAATAAACGTGGCCAAAGGCAAAAAGCCGCACCATAGAGAAATAAACGAAATAGAAGAAAGAAAAAGGTATACGTTTTTAATAAATTATTGAGTTGGTTGAGCATCTCATTGAGGTTGATAAATTGGCCGATAAAGACTAAAAATACTCATTTCATCGAGAATTCGAGATCTACTTTCGATTTCATTACAAGTATTATTGATAACATCTTGTTGAATCTTTTGAATTGAAATTAAATTACTTGAATAACCATTCATAAGTTTAACCATCAGATTGATCTGATTATAATTTTTTTATTTTTTTCCGGAAATTGGTTGATAATTCATCCAGATAACTACTGATAAACTCTACAACTTCTGCCTCTTTATCAGCATAAACAGGGCTTCCTGCCCCATGAAATATTTTAAAGGTAACTTTATCTTCTGGCAGAGCTTTAGCAGTTTTCATCGCACTTTTTGATGTATGAACTGGATTTTGATCACCGGTTATAACTAAAGTTTGACATTCTATTTTTTTGAGATCTGGCAAAAAATTAAACGAAGTCAATTCATTGCGATTATAATGATAGGCAACCTCTTCATTTTTAACACAGCAAGAAATTAATTCCGCATTATATGGGTTAGTTGCGCAGTAGGGAATGCAAATCTTGACATAATCTGCATAAGATTCTGCACTGGTTTCAGTCAACATTCTTCTTGCGACATTACAAACATGGGTGACTTCTTCACTAGTCCCTCCTTTAGTATTAACTTTCTCAGCAAAATGATTGAGTACATCATCCAGATCAAAATGAGCATCTGTATCTGATAATATTAATCCACCTAATTCAGTTGGAAACTGAACTGCGCAAGACATTGCAACAACACCCCCAAAAGAAACCCCTGCAATAATAGGTTGTTTTATATCAAAAGCAGTGAAGAATGATCGTACATCTTTTCCCCACTGGCTTAGATTCCAAGTTTCAGGATTTCCATAATCGCAAATACTGCCTTTATCCTGGTAACTGCGCCCACATCCGCGTTGATCAATAAAAATGACTTGAAGAGTTGAATCGGCCATAATTCTGCCTGCAAATTTAGACCAAAATGGCTTATAAAGTGTATGATCAACAACACCTGGCCCACCATGTAGAAAGATTAATGTTGGTTGATCACCAGCTATTCTTTCATCAGCATCTTTTGTCGAAGCGTATACTTTATAAAATAATCTAACATCTTTCTCGATTTTTAAATAACCCGTAAACATGTTGGAGTTCTCCTATTGGGATTCATTTTTATGCAACAATGCTTGCCATGAAACGTGCGATTAGGGGCTTAACCTTAGTGGCGACATTAATTTTAATTGAAGGTAACCGATCTCCAAAATTGCTACCCCATGAAAATCATAGTTGCTGGGATAGGTTAATAAAATCCATCAGTGATGCATCCATTATTGCAAAAGTGACTCAAGACCGAATAATGAGGGAGTTCCATAATGTTTATCTTTTTTATAATTTTGCTCAACATAAAGGATACCCAACTAAAGAACGTCAAATCCTTTTAAAACAATGTGGTGAAAGTCCCATTCATCGCCAATCGTTTACAGCAGTAAAAAATGAATTGATAAAGAAAAATTTATTGGTATTTCATTGTAACGAAAAACGGGTTTAAAAATGATTGCTCCCTTTTAATTCTTACCTTGTAAATAAACCACCCTGGGGATTTTCGAAATAGTCGCGACGTATTCACCAGGCCCAAACGCATTGGGATTGCCATGCATTTCATAATACATCTGAAAATTCCATTTTATTTATCTTTGTTTCTGAAATACCTCTTTTGCAACCAACATGGCATTATTTGCAGAAGGAAATCCTGCATAAATAGCCAGCTGCTCAATTAAAGCAATAATTTCTATTTTGGTAGCGCCCACAATCAGTGCTGCTTCTATATGGGCCTTAATTTGCGCTGACAGAGCATTCTGACTGACCAGACTTGCAATAATAGTGAGCTCCCTGGTTTTCAAATCAAGCACGTTATCTTGCATAATATCGCCAAACACCCATTCAATACCCATGGTTGTCAACTTTGGAGATATTTCCCCTACACTATCCATAAGCGCTTTTCCCGTATGCTTACCATGTAGTTTGTTTAGAAGAGTCATTCCTTTTTCGTATTGTGTTGTCATATTTTGCTCCGAATGATAAATAACAAACACATTATAATTTATACTAATTCAATATATAATATTTATGAACATCAATTTATTTTTGCATTTAATGCAATAATAGGAGTAATGGAGTTGCTTGAAGACATAGAGATATTTTGTTTGATTGCTAAACATAAAAGCTTTTCAAAAGCTGCACTTGAATTACATATCTCCCCATCCATTGCTACAAGACGTCTTGCAAGACTTGAGAAAAAACTGGATGTTCGTCTAATGAATCGAACTACTCGGCTTGTAACGCTGACGGAAGGAGGCCAGCTTTATTATGATGAGGTCAGGACGCTTTTAGAATCTTTAGAGCTTTCCAATAAAAATATCAAAAGCTTAAAAAAAGATATTAATGGTGTTATAAAAATTGGGCTTCCTGTTTCAATTAGTCATTTTTATGTTACTCCTCAATTGCATGAATTTTTAAACAGATTCCCTGCGCTTAAAGTTCATATTGTGCATGGAAATCATTTATTGGGTTTACTAGGGAATGGCTTTGACCTGGTGATGCATTGTGGTGAATTACCTGACTCAAGTTTTCATTATAAAAAATTAGGTATATGGCAAAAAATAATTTGTGCTTCTCCCCAATATTTAGAAAAAAATGGAATACCACTTCATCCAGATGATCTTAGAAATCATAATTGTCTGGATCATGTTGATAATTATGATTTCACTTGGCTGTTTCAAGCAAAAGGAAAAGTAAAAAAAATTCCCATTACTGGTAATGCACGTATAAACAGTAGCATCGATTTATGCAATCTGGCGGCAAGTGGGTTAGGTATTGTTTATTTACCAGCTTTTACTGTAAAACATAGACTCGAAACTGGGGAACTTGTTTCAATTTTAGATTGTTATCAACCACCTTCATTGCCGATGTATTTGGTTTATCCAACCGATCAATATTTGAGTCAAAAAGTACGTGTTTTTATGGATTTTATGACGAAGCTTCTAAATCACATATAGATAAAAACACGGGCTGGAAATACCACTAAACTTGTCATTATTATTTCAAAAACGAGGGAAGCTTTATATTAAAAATATATCGAACCCAAAATAACTATTTGAAAATAAAAATATTGTTATTATAGAGACCTATTAGAATGTTGTTTTAATCTAACTTCAGAATGCTGCACATATATAAAATCATTGATTTAAAAAGCATATTCTGTTATTTTTAAAGCAATTTTAATAAAATTAATTAAGTTTCAACTGGCAGCTTATGTTTTCAAAAAGAAAAAAGAAAGCGCTTTTTTTAGGTAAAAACCTAAACTATCTGCTTTCTCAGCATTCATTAGATATCAAAAATTTAGCCTTAGCAACAGGTATACCCGTCCCTACAATTGCAAGAATGAAAAAAACTGATAGTAATCCTACCTTGTCCTCAATTGAACCACTATTGGAGTTTTTTAGAATTGATATGGATTCATTTCTCTACTGTGATTTGTCTGACAAACAATTTCAAAATGCAAAAACAGCAGGGGAACTTGTTCACTTACCGCTTTTTAGTTTGCAGGAAATTGCGCTTGGTAGGGAGAATGCCAAGGTATCAAAAATAATAGCTGCGGCTGGGATAACAGGGGATAATGTATTTGCTATCAGTATTAACAGTGATATCTTAGCGCCGGCTTTTCAAAGTAATTCAATTATTATTATTGATCCGGATTTAAAACCTATTGAAGCTGATTATGTATTATGTTTCTTAGAGGATCTTGAAGAAGGGACACCTGTTTTTAGACAAATTTTTATAGATGGAAAAAATTATTATTTCAAATCTATAAATCTTGGTTTCTCTGAAATGAAGCATTATGAGAAATATAAAATTTTAGGTGTTATTATTAAGTCCATCGAATCTTATAGATAGCTTATGGAAAATTTGTCTTCTATTTACACAACCCCTAGAGAAGTCTCAAGTTACAAATATGTGCATTTCTTTATGATGTTATTTATTACCATATTTATTGTATGTGATATAACAGCATTTAGGATGACTACCCTATTTAACACAACTGTTCCAGTAAGTGGTTTAATTATTCCCTTTGTGTTTTCACTCGGTGATTTAATCGCTGAAATTTATGGCTATTCGATTTCTCGAAAGCTAATCTGGAATGCTTTGATTTGTCAGTTTGTTTTTGGTTGTGCAATTACACTTGCCTTAAAATTTCCAATGATTAGTGGTGATAATGTAGCTATTTCTTATAATGAGACTTTTCAACATATCATAAGGACCAACATCACAAGCTGTATGTCAGTTTCAAGCGGTATGTTCACCAATGCATTTTTAATTTCTAAACTTAAAATTTGGATGAATGGTAAGCGGTTTTGGGTTAGGACAATACTTTCCAGTTCTATAAGCGAATTTGTTTTATGTTTTGTGGCATATACTACTTTATATGTTGGATTAAAATCCTTTACCGAAATTTGGAACATAGTATTAAGTGTTTGGTATTATAAGCTAATTTTTGCATTGTTCGCAGCACCCATTGTTGCAATGTTAGCCACGGTACTCAAAAAAATTGAAAAGAGCGATGTATTTGATCATAATGTTAATTATAATCCAATTTACTATAATGGATAGTTAATTCTTTATTTTAAGATGTAGTAGGGAGTATTTGTGAAGGGAAATAACGTTGTAAGTTTTTTTTCTAATTTAATCAATAAAGTAGAGCCTGAGTACACATGGCGATTAGTTGATATAATTTACAGCAAAAAACATGGTCATGAAATTTGTGTTATGCATTTAGCTGGAAAAAGTGCTTTTCCTAAATTTACGACTGAAGAACTACTTTCTGATCCTCATGCTATGAAAGGAATATCTGCTTTGGATGCTGTTTCTATTACAAAGTTGGATCATATAATCAAAGAAAGGAAGAAGAAAAGCATTGTTTTAGAGATAGATAAAAACGGGACAATTCTTCTTAGAGACTCGGCAGGCAATGAACATCGATATGCCGAAAAATTTGTCTCATCTAATCGGGAAATGATATATGATTTACAAAGCCAGGATGCTCATGATCTTGGATATCGAGTTGGATTTAGAGATGGGATAAATGTTAAAAATTTAAAAAAGCAAATTTCATCCAATATAAAGAATAAAATATTAAAATATATCAAACTCGTATAAAAGAGTTGCGTTGCACCTAAGATTTATAGTTTTGCCTGAAAGAAATTTTGACTCTGCTCTGTTATATCTTCTCGAGTAAGTGTTTTTTCAATGGCTTTTCTCTTATGTTCACCATGATTTGCTACCTTCAACGTAGCTTTGCCTAATACAGAATACAATTCACTTTGTTCACTATTATTTGCCAGTGCCGTCATATGATTTTTGATAGTAGAGATATCACCTCTTTGAATTGGTCCAGTTAAGGACTGCTCTGGAGATAATGTTTTTTCCAAGTTATTTACGGTACCTTTCATAATAGAGGTTATGATTTTCATTGCCATCTCATCTTCAACACCAGCCTCTTTCATGCATAAAGATGCTTGTTTTGAAAGTGTTACAAGGTAATTAGATGCAAATACACCTGCTGTATGATAAAAAGCTTTCTTCTCTTTATTTATTGTATAAGTAATTGAGCCGAAACTTTCAAATAAGGCGCTTATAACACTCATTATATTCGCATCCCCTTCGATGGCACAAAAAGTTCCATTATACTGCAAAACGCTCATGTCTGGTTTCGCAAAACTGCGCATGGGATGAACACTTATAATGGAGCAATCTTTCTTTTTAGCACTGGATAATATATCTGAAGTTAATGAGCCACTACAGTGGATAATGATACTACCCGGTTTAAAATAATTACTATATTTTAAACATGTTTCTGAAATGTGATCATCAGGAGTAGTTATAAAGGTTATGTCAGCTTGAGGTAGGTTATTCAAATCCTGAAAAAATTTCCCTTCACCAATAAAATCTATAGCCTTTCTGGCGTTTTCTTCTGTCGTACTTTGAACTGCTCCAATTTTAGCAATCCCATTTTTTACTAAGAGATGTCCAATAGTTTTTCCTACATTACCTGCACCAATGATATTTACTAAATAAGTCATATTTACATCTAAAAAAAGTTGATAAGAAATGAAATTTTCTCATAAAAATTAAATAAAATAAAGTTATTAAAATATATTGTATCGTCATTATTAATCATATATGATTCTTTTGCGTATTATATGATATTCGTGAATCGAAATTCATGGATAAGGGTGCAATGCAAGAACTACTAAGTATTTCTCTTAAAGCTTAGTGTTGTTCGAAATATAAGGAAGATTTAAAAATGAAATTATCAAACACTCTATCAGCAGAGTTTAAAAACACTAGTAATATTCCCAACAATACATTTTCCATGAGTCGACAGGGACAAATGGTCGCACCAGGGGGATGCTCCTGTACGATCGGTTGTTCATGCAGTTGTTCTTGTGGAGCCACCAGCAAGAAATAATTCTTAAATGGGATAGCCTAACTTTATATAAGTTAGGCTACTAATAGTTATACCTTATAAAAGCATATTTTTATGAAACTTGATGAACAAGATGAACAATCCCAAATTTTGGAACAGGCAACTTATTCAAATAATTACTCGCCCTTTATTCCATGGGCAAATTCGATAGGATTTAAAATCAATTCATTTCGCTATCAAGAACATAGTTTATCGATGCGGCTTGCTGAAGATTTTTTAGCGAATTTAGGCTTCACACGAGATAATGTTGAGAGCGAATGTTCTATTCAAACTTATTTTGATGATATAGGTAAAACCTTGTTGTCATTTCCAAGTTTGGAAGATAATCAACAATTTAAAAAAATAAACCTAGCTAAAACGGCACCACTTAAGCTGTCTTTGGAAAATCTTATTAAAAATAGAAGAAGTATAAGACATTATACGGGCGATAGTGTGTCGCTAGACTATGTTGCCTCTATTGTAAAAGCTGGTATAGGAGTTACTTCAACCTGTGAGGTAAGTCTAGGTAAAAACTCCTCGACTTCTTTAAGTTTAAAGGCTGCGCCAAGTGCCGGTGGTATCTACCCAGTGGAACTTTACCTGGTATCGTTAAACATTGATAAATTAGAAAAAGGAATTTATCAATATAATCCATCTGAAGATTGCCTTGTAAAACTATATCAACATGAAACGGTTAATAAATTACTAGAATGCTTTTCTGTCACTGAAGATTTAATTTCAATAAAACGGGCGGCATTTATTTGTTTATTAATCGGTTCAGCTCCTAAGTTAATGTATAAATATGGAAATCGTGGTGTGGGTTTTACTATTCATGAGGTGGGGAGTATTTCACAAAATATTCATTTGGCAGTTACTTCACTTGGGCTAGGATCTGTTGACTGTGCAAGCTATTTTAATGATGAGGCTCATCGTGTTTTAAACATTGATGGAATATATAGACATTTATTTCATACTATTGTGATTGGTGTTAGCCAATAACAACTTTTCAAAATCGGATATAGGTTGATGTTATGATTGACAAAAATATTAGAATAAAGCCCTATTTTGCAGTGATTGCGCACACCGCTGATCTAATTGAATTAAGAGCAGGTGTCTGGAATCATGTAAGTTATACAATTCAAGATGATACAAATAGTGGATTGTTATATCAATTCATCAAGGCATTGGATGGGTCTCGGTCATTATACGAAATAGCAAAATCATTAGAAATGCCTCGTTCGGAAGCAGAAGGAATCATTGATTATCTTTTACAATTAAATGTTTTAGAAGATGCTACTTCTACAGCCTTTGATTATTTTACAGATATTTATACTCCTGCATTTAAATTTAAACAACGAGAGTTTGAAGCAACTAAAAACCAAAAAATATATATAATTTCAGAATCAACTTTAGCAGATGAAATCAAGAAAAATTTGCAGGATAAAGCCTTACTTGCAAATATTGAAATTATTGATGCTCAGCACGAATTATATCAATTATTAAGTAATAATGACTCATCCTGGATGCACAATGCACTTCTTTTTGAAGAAATGATACTAAATTTCGAAGTCTTAAAGGATGGGTTTATCGTTATGGCTTTAGAAAATATTAATCCTATTTTTATTAAGAAATTTAATAGAATTGCCACTTCATTAAAAATTCCCTGGATTCATGCTGCAATCGACGGCCCCTTTATTTTTATTGGACCTCTTTTTGAATCACAAAAAACAGCTTGTTATGAATGCTTTGAAACTAGAATTAGTATGAATTTAAGAGAATATAGTTCTTACCAGAAGTACAAGTCAGCCATTGTTGAAAATAAAGTACTTAAAAACTCTGAGTTTCCGATGAGAGGAGTACTTAACTCCCTAATGATTAGTCACCTTACCATGGAAATTTTAAACTTTGCTTTAACGGGTTGTAGCTTTACTAAAAATAAAGTGTTGTCTATCTATTTACCCTCCATGGAGATTACTTTTAATGAATTTTTAAAAGTATCAACATGTCAAAACTGTGGTTCATTCCCTCAAAGAGATGACCACCAACTTTATTTTGATGTACAAGGATTACTGAAGGAAGTTCAATGATTAGTACAATTCAATCTGGCTCTCATCTATCTATTGATTATAAAACTCGGCACCTAATGCACAAAATGCTTAGTCCAGTTTGCGGATTAGTTCAAGAAATCGGTTTTATTAAACGTAATAAATTTGGAGCTAGAATTTTAACTGCGGGTGCAGATATAACTGGTGTTCATACTCTATTGAATAGAGAAAATCCGGGCAGAGGTGCATATCATACTGGGGGCGGAGGAATTTTTTTAAATGAACCTATAATTAAATCACTTGGAGAAACAATAGAGAGGTATGCGCAATTATTATCCGAACTAACTTCAAAGGAAGAGTTTGTATTTTCCACCTATGAAGAAATGACTATGAAGTACGATAATGTGCTATCAAAAGAATATCTTGACCTATACACCGCTGAACAATTGAATAAAGAGAACTTCCCATATGACAAATTTAATCCGAGCTTATCTCTAAGCTGGGTAAAAGTACGCAGAATAGATACTCAAGAATATTTTTGGATACCGGCTCAGTTTTTATTTGTTGGCTATCATGTCAAAAAGAATTTGAATGAACCATGGTATTCTACTGCGGTAACTACAGGGACTGCTGCGCATACAGATCAAGCTTCTGTACTCCTAAATTCAATTTTGGAAATAATTCAGATTGACTCTGCTATGGGTCATTGGTATTCAAATTACGAAGCTCCTGAAATTGTATTTGACAAAAGAACCAGGCCAATGCAAGAAATCCTACGGAAATATGACAATGAAGAGCATAACTCTATCCGTTTTTTTTGGCTAAGGAATCCTGATTTACTTGGTTTTAGCATTGCATGTGTTCTGGAAAAACCTGAAACGTGCATCCCAAGAGTATCTATTGGGTTAGGTGCAAGCACTACTTTAAATGATGCCCTATATAAAGCCTACCTAGAAGCGATAGGTGTTTCATATTTAAATAGTATTCTTATCTTAAAAGATAAACTCTATAACAAAGGCGAAAAGGATATAAAACTAGATAACATTTACGACATTGATACCAATGTAGCAATGTACGGTAAGGGATATAATTATAACCGGATAGCTCAGCGATTTAATGGTAGAGATCGCATAGTTGCTTCGGAAATGGATGCAGATATTCAAGGATCTACAATTGATCAATTCAAGAAGTTATTATCATCTTTTAGTAAATCAGGGAAAGAGCTTTTATTTACAGATTTATCGAATATAGAAGCAAAAGAACTCGGCTTTTATGTTTCTCGATTGTGGTGTAAAGATACATTAAGTCTTTGCTTTCCAAGTGCTCCGCCTATCAATCATCCTCGATTTATTAAATACGGAGGACTAGCTCATGATGAGCCTCATCCATATCCCTAATACAACGATCTACGCTATTGCTAGTCTCACCAATCTAACCTTAGGTAGTTTTTTTATTTCCAGTCATATTTCTCAACGCTGGTTAAAAAAATTCAATTTCACTTTATTAGATGCAAACGCTTTTGTGAAATGTTTGATCGTTTTGTTTGGTTTTACTGTTATTAGCCCTGAAGCGTTTTTTCACGGTGGTCTGGTTATGCAGTCTATCGGGCTTGCAATAGGTTGTTTTCTTGGAATCTTATATTATAAATTTGAAGTGCAGATGGTTAAGTTATTTCCAAAAACCATCAACTTTAGTTCTAACAACATGAATTTACTACAATTTAAATCAAATAATATAAAAAATTTTTTAAATAATAAATCCAAACCTGTGACATCTAAACAAGATAATCACTCCTATCTTTCAGCAGGGATGGTAGCTACGTTTGAGGAGGTATTATTTAGAGGTTTCCTTACCCTGCTTTGTTTTAATTTACCTAATTTAATTTATGCTATTAGTTGCCTCTGTTTAGTAAATCTGGCTTTTGCATTAAGCCATATTAATTTAGGTTATCTGCATGTATTTACAAAATTGATTTTAGGATTTATCTGTTTAATTTCGTTTGTAATTATTGATAGTATTTTTATGCCAATTGCGATTCATACTACTTTCAATTTATTAGCGATCAAAAAAATTAGGGAATCTAATTATGCTTGATGTGATCCCCATATTGATGGGCAGCATTGTTTTTCAATTAATATTAACCACACTCTTACTACTTTCTTTTTATAATTATGGGAAGAAAATAATTTTCCAATTTTCACCAAATATTGCTATGAAAACAACGGTAATTGAGCAATACCCTCTTAGCCAAATAGTGGGGGTTATTGAATTAACTGTTGTAGCATTTTGTCATGTTATTTTTGGTTGTTTGCTCTTATTCTTTTTTAAAATTGACATAGTCACAATCTTTAAAAACACAACTATCATAAATTGCTTTTACGGAATATTAATTGGCATTGGCTCAGTAGGCATCTCTATACTACTGTGTACTGTTGGTATGAAAGTTCTTGAATCGATTGCTCCAGATAAAGCACCCAAATCCATAGATGGCTGGATGGCTGTAGCGAATGCTGGATGGATTCGACATCACAAACATACTATTAAAGTCTTACCATTTTACCTTGCCTTATTAATTATCACGCTGCAAATTGGATCAGAAGAGGTTATTTTTAGGGCTGTGCTGACTCATATCTTTATACCCTATGGGGCCAAAATTGCTTTAATGATTTCGACCCTTCTATTTATTTATATGCAAACTTTACATATGCCTTCTAAAACAAGTGCAATGTTTCCCGTTATTGGTGCAACTGTAATGGGGTTGACACATGGATTGATATACTTAGAGAATCCTTCAATTGTGCCATTAATTATATCTCATTTAACTTTTTTTATTTTTACCATTATCTAATAAGGGTGTATTGCAATGGAATATGGATTATCGTTTTTACCAGATATTGCTGAAGATAGTTATACTGCTGCTGAATATTTTCAGAGCGCACTCAAACTTTCAAAATTGGCTGATGAGGCAGGTTTTAAAACAATAAAAATGACCGAACATTATCTGCATTCATATGGTGGTTATTGCCCAAGCCCATTAATGTTTTTGGCAAGTGTTGCATCTATAACAAATAAAATCAGGTTAATGTCAGGCTGTATCCTTCCTGTATTTAATCATCCAATTCAAATTGCTGCAAACACTGCTATGTTGGATGCAATAAGTCTTGGTCGTTTAGATGTCGGTTTCGCAAGAGCCTATCTTCCCTATGAATTTTCCGCATTTGAAATTGATATGGACTCTAGCCGTGAAAAATACCAAGATACCATATCGGCCGTAAAACAATTATGGCTTGAAAAAAATGTTGATTATAAATCCAATTTTTTTAATTTAAATCAAGTAAACTCTTTACCAAAACCAACACAGTATCCATATCCACCATTATGGGGAGCTGCTGTTAATTCCCGACAGAGTTTTGCCTGGTTGGGAGAACAAGGTTTTAATTTATTGGTGACTCCTCCTCTAACAGGACTGAGTGATTTAGTAGATAAATTAGATATTTATCGAGAAGAATTTATTCCAAATGAGGTAAACAAAAAGCCTCAAATAGCTCTGAGCTTGCCTTTATTTATTGCCAATGACCAATATGAAGCAGAAGTAAATGGAGATAAATATTTATCGGAGTACATTCGGGTTTGGGCTGATGCAGCGGATTCTTGGAATAATTCATCCTCTACCAATTATCCAGGGTATACAGGAATGTCTTATGCTTTACGTCAAAACACCCCAAAAAATATGAGGGAGACTAGTCAGGCAATTATAGGCACACCTGATTTGGTAGTAAAAAAAATAAATGAAATTGCCAGACTGACAAATGTAGATCAAATTTTATGGCAAATTGATTTTGGAGGACAAAAACTAGAATCGATGATGGATTCACTATCACTATTTATTAATAGAGTGTTACCTGACGTAAAAATGTGAGCTGGATATGAAACAATACAAAATAGTTTTTAAAGAAATATTTATCCTGGCAATACCTATTATATTTGCAAACATAATTAGCGCTAGTTCAAGCCTGATTAGCATGTTTTTACTTGCCAAAATTAATTCTGACGCCCTTGCTGCAGGAGCTATAATTACAAGTACCTATGGACTTTTAATTATGATGGTCATATCCATCTTATATTCCGTAAGTATCCTGATTGGACATAGCAAAGGAGGAGGGCGCGAGCATGAAGTTGGTAGGATTATTTCCTCTGGTATCGCTTTATCCTTTATTATTGGTATTCCTCTAATGGGTGTCTTCTTATATATAGCACCAATTTTGCAGTTCCTTCACCAACCAATAAAAGTAAGCCAAATGACAGGGGAATATTTCCATGGTCTCGTTTATGGTCTGATTCCTAGCCTGATTGGAGCTGTATTCACTCAGTTTTATTTGGGTGTAGCAAAGACTAAGATTACTCTCTACTTCACAATTATTGGTGTATTAATTAATAGTATAACAACCTATCTTCTTATTTTTGGATATGGTTCCATCCGACCCTTGGGCTTTTTTGGAGCAGGGCTGGCTGCATCTATTACTGCATTTATTCTTTTAGGATTGAATTTAATTTATATTCTGTTTAATTCTGAATTTCGTAAATATAAGATTATGACAAAAGCCTTTTTCAATCTTAGGTATTTTAATTTACTATTTAAAATCGGTTTCCCCATTTCAATGCAATATACAATGGAACTATTAGCCTTTTCTACCATAACGTATTTAATGGGAATTTTTGGCACTGAATCGTTGGCCGCGCAACAAATTACACTTCAATGCTCCATGCTATCATTTATGGTAATAATGGGAATTTCCCAAGCAGGTTCGATTCTTATAAGTCATAACATGAGTAAAGATTCAAAATTAAATAGAGCTATAATTTGCAAATCAACATTATTATTTGGCGCATTATTGATGCTACTAGTT
>JACCSX010000267.1 GCA_013812775.1 Tatlockia sp.
GATGAAAAAGTCTCGCTTTAGCTTTAGTATTAATAAATAAAAAAGTTAAGGTTCTATCTAAAATTCCCATAATTTTTTCCTGAAATTAAGTGCCTTAAGGGGCTACTCGCTCTAAGATACGAGTCAAAAATTGGATTTTTCTATTTTAACCAGCCTATCTTTGCATTACCTGTAACAACCTAAGAAAATTATGAGAAAGATAAGGTTGACTAACCAGGTCGCATTAGACAAATTGTATGCTCGATTCATCTTCAGTCATTTCATTTTCAAGCGATACTGCTGCAATTAAATTAACCATGTCTTTAGGAAGAACGTCCATTGATTTATTAAAAAAATAAAACCGTTCCAGATTTTCCAAAGTACGATGTGCAGCAGCAATAGCTTTGTGATCTTTTTTCCAAAACATGGGCTCATTTTTGTATGTTTTGAAAAACAAACCATTCACACAAGTCGTATATTGATTCTTTTTTTCTGAACTTGATATTTCTAAAGTATATTGATTTGCAGAAATAGTTGTTGAATTTTCTTGCGCCGGGATATTTAAGGCATTGTTTATCATTTTTACTATATTATATTCTTCGGAAGGTACATAAAGGAATTCTTTATCGTAATAATCATAAGATTGTTTAATTTCTTCAACTATAAAGCGAAGAGGGTCAAAAATTAAGGTATCAATCATATTCAATACGAACTCTGTGGGTATAACTAACAAAAAAATAACTGAAACCAGCAAAAGAAAATCGATTGCAAGCAAAATTCCAAAACCAAAACGGGTCAATAGAGCTTCAGGATTATTATTAAACTCATATTCATTCCAAAAAAAGTGCCTCAGAGATTCAAGCATTCCTGCTAAATATTGAAAAATATTGATGGGATGGTGAACCCAGTATTTAGCGCC
This sequence comes from Tatlockia sp., assembly GCA_013812775.1. Classification (GTDB taxonomy): domain Bacteria; phylum Pseudomonadota; class Gammaproteobacteria; order Legionellales; family Legionellaceae; genus Tatlockia. The sequence goes on from JACCSX010000267.1 coordinate 899, forward strand.
GGTTCCATGAATTAATTTAAAAAATGCTTCATCAAAATCAAAATCACGTCCCCATGTATAATTACTCATGGTTCCAAATAGTGTCCCTACAATGGGATCTAAAAACTCATATGCTGAGGATTTTGGATGGGTTATCAAGTTTTTGTATAATTCCTTTCGTGCAATAAATGCTTCTGTCCCTGGTATAAATGAAAGAAAAAAGCCAAGACCTAAAAAGTAGCGTTTAATTTGCTTTTCATAAATTAGTTTTACGTAATTTAATTCCTGAACATTAATTAGATTTGCGTCATTAAATTCCGTAACGTTGTATTCACCTCGAAAAAGTCTCGTTTTAGCTTTAGTATTAATAAATAAAAACGTTAAGATTCTATCTAATTTTCCCATGATTTTTTCCTATAAATAAGTATTTTGAAGATAGAAATCAATGAATATGCGCGCATCTCTTCTAAATTGGTCATATTGTAAACTAATTGTAAATTTTATCAAGTTTAGCGCGCAGGAATGATGGAAGAAATTCTGTATAAAGGGGTAGTTACTCGACTCCTGCCTTCGAAATGTTGCTAATTTCGCCAGAAATAGACCTTCAGCCAGAACGCATATTGTTTTAATAGCGAGTAAAGTGACATGGTGCAATTGATGATAAATTGATATAAAAACCATGGTAAGCGTGATAGCCCCTGTTGTCAGAATCACGTCTATCTGCAGAGGCCTTCATCTGTTTGGAACGCTATATCTATCACCCCCGCAGGTTCAAACATATCTATAAAATGTTTGTACATTTCTGACCTGTTTTCACCTCCTGCCGTGGTCAAAAGTAAGACCTGACCATATTCTGCAATATCTTCCACGATTCGTTCATGCCGGTAATAGGTCAAAATAGTCATATTGACTTCAATCTGCCCATAGCCTTTATAGAAAAGCGCTTCTTCATGCGCTTTATTCCATACATTCGCAACACCACCACCAATAAACATGAGGTCCCGCTCCTTTGGAGCCAAGATAGGGGCATCCCAATCTACTATGTAAATAGAATCATCATCTATCAATACATTGCCGCCATGAATATCGGAATGACAGAGCACTAATTGGGGCGATTGATTTTGAATAATTGGGACTAACTGTTCCGCCCGGTCTACTAGACGCTGGATTATCATGATATTTTTCTTCATAAAAGCCAACAGTTTAAGAGCTATCTGGTCACCGAATGGTTTACCTTCAATGTGGGTATAAAGAGACCGCAGAATTTCTCGCCATTTTGATGAATAATCTTCTTTTCTGATCCGCCGCTTGATTGACGAGGGCAGCGCAAGATCATGGATTTGTCTCAGCGTCTTGCCGAGTGTTAGCCACTGCTCGTCCTTTAGGTTACGGTTAAAACCATCCTGTCCTTCGATAAAGGGATACACAATTAGAGTAAAGTCATCCATGCTCTGAGTCAGGTGCCCATCTAATGTTCTAACAGGAGGAATAACCTGTTGAATTCCAAGATTATCTAATAGATTCACGACGGCTAAACCAATGTCCTGATGGTGACCACGTTTTAGCTTTAGAAAATAAGAAGGCTGATCTTCTGCTTCTGCTTTATATACAGATGCATTCATATCTGCACCCAAAGGGAGTAATGTTAGCCTGACAACTTCTATACCATATTTGGCACGAAGGCAATCAATAAGACCTTGATCTGAGATGGTTTGTTTTAGAGGCATAGTGGAAGCATTGTACAAATAATATTAAATTATAGATACTCATCCGTTTATTCGAATCTTTACCTCATTATTCTTCGAAAAGCTAGAGATTAGCCTTATGCGACCATTCCGAAATTCCTAAGGTTGAGGAGCCTTTAGACTGGATTCGCTAAGGCTCCATTTTAATTTATTATTGTTCTAAATTTTTATATATCTGATGAATAGTCGACGTTATTTGAAATTAAAACCTTTGGCTCCTCTTTCTTATCTTTAAATAAAGAAAAGTAATGAGTTAATTTCTGTCGATCTAGGATCTGATCAACTCGAATATCAGCATAACTATTCTGTGCTTCAACACCAATTTGCGAAGACTGGCCTCTAGAGAAGGACTTATGAAACTTACGATGCATATCGTTACTT
>JACCSX010000280.1 GCA_013812775.1 Tatlockia sp.
TGAATAATGCCAATACCACCCTCTTGTGCCATAGCGATAGCCAAACGTGTTTCTGTTACAGTATCCATGGCCGCAGACATTAAAGGGATATTTAATTCAATTTCGTGAGTAAGTTTCGTTTTTAAGGAAACCTCTTTCGGGAGCACAATAGAGTGGGCGGGAACTAACAATACATCATCAAAAGTCAAGGCTTGCTGCACAATAGAAATTGACATACCACACTCCTGCTATTTATTTAACCGAACATTATACAATTATTATAGAAAATGGGGAAGAGCTTACGAAAAACTGAAAACTGCCTCAATAAGAGTAAATTCGCATTTGCTTAAAAAATCACTTTTAATTCTATAATATGCTCAGTTTGAGTATTTTTAGTTCTGTGCATATAATTATAAATAATAACCACAACAAGGACGTCCTCATGAAAAAAATAATAATGGCCTTAGTTATAGTTGCCGCAACTGCTACAGTAGCAGGTTGTGGGTTTTCTAATTGCGGTTACTCAAGCTGCACATCTTGTTGCAGTACCAGTAATGCAGGTTGCTGTGGTTCTAGCGGTTGGTATTAGCAGTCGTCCGGAAAAGCAGTTAGAGTTATCTCTAACTGCTTTTTTTTGGGCATAAATTTGGCAAAATTGTCAAGTACGTATAAATATCAAGCAGTTTGTTGCTATAATCCAATTATTGTGCGAGGTTTAGAACAAGAGCTTTAAATCAAGCACCTATCTCCAAAATTAATTCCTATATCCGCTTAATTGAGCTTGAACTGTGCAAACAATAGCGTGTAAACTGAGGTCAATGTTTAACCTGCTAAAAAAAGAAGGGTTCCTCGTTGGCTAAAATTATCGTTGTAACATCGGGTAAGGGTGGGGTAGGTAAAACCACAACTTCTGCTGCAATTTCTTCAGGCTTGGCGTTAAAAGGCCATAAAACTGTAGTTATCGATTTTGATATAGGACTTAGAAATCTCGATATCATAATGGGTTGCGAGCGACGAGTTGTTTATGATTTCATCAATGTAATTAATGGTGAAGCCTCTTTGAATCAGACCTTGATTAAAGACAAGCGCGTACCAAACCTATACATTTTACCCGCTTCCCAAACACGAGATAAAGATGCCCTGACAATTGAGGGTGTTGAAAAAGTGTTAAATGATTTGGCAAATGATTTTGAATTTATCGTTTGTGATTCGCCTGCCGGTATCGAAACAGGTGCTCATATGGCTATGTATTTTGCAGACCATGCGATTATTGTTACTAATCCTGAAGTCTCCTCAGTCCGGGATTCAGATAGAATCTTAGGCATTCTGGCTAGTAAAACCAAACGAGCTATTGATAATCAGCCGCCCATTCAAGAGCATCTTTTATTAACGAGATATGACCCTGAGCGTGTGGAAAAGGGTGAAATGTTATCTGTAGAAGATGTCAAAGATATTCTTGCTATCCCGTTAATTGGTGTAATTCCAGAATCAAAAGCTGTACTTAAAGCTTCAAACACAGGAACCCCGGTCATTCTTGATGAAACCAGTGATGCTTGTATTGCTTATCAAGATGCGATTGCGCGTTTCCTTGGAGAAACCATACCCATGAAATTTGTAAATACTGAGAGGAAAGGATTGCTTCGTCGGTTATTTGGTAAAAACAGGGAGGACGTACCAGCATGAGTTTATTTAGTTATTTAAGAAAACGTAATAACACTACAGCTTCTGTAGCTAAAGAACGTTTACAAATTATTATTTCCCACGAACGCTCGCAACGTAGCACACCGGATTATTTACCAAAACTTCAGGAAGAAATTTTGTCGGTGATTGCTAAATATGTTCGTATTAACAGAGATCAGGTCATCGTTAACCTTGAGCGCATGGGTGACAATGCAGTCCTTGAACTTAATGTCACTATGCCGGATGAAGCCTTCGAAGAAGTTTAATTTAGTGCCTTAGAGTCGTCCCCGCCAAGCGGGGATGCCTTAATCAACGTCAGATAAAAACCTCGAAACTTGGTACAAGACAAATTCAAAATCCCTGCGTCATCACATTGAGTAACACCAAACAATCCATCACAGAACAAAATTATTTTTTGGTCTGTGTAAAACCCCGAAACCTCGATAACTTTTATTAATTTTTTCTTGCACTTAAAAGGTCAGACATATCATCTGCATGATCTTCCTCATCTTTTAATACTTCTTCTAACATCCGTCTGGTAGTTGGATCTTGATCACCAAACCAGGTGATTAATTTTCGATAGATCATAATTGCAATTCGTTCTGCAATCCGAATAGTGAACAACTATGATTATAGTTTAGGTGCCTCAATAAAGAGCAAGAGAGCATCCATATCCTAATTTCCAAGGATGACAGTGAACGACGTAAAACCCGGGTTTCAGACCCTGGAGGCCTCTAATTAGGCACAGCCGCTAATTAACGCAGCGCGCATCAATGTCGACCTTGATTGGTCCCAGTAGGCCGGTGAGAATTATACTTCGTATCAGCAGCCTTTCATTCATCTTTAGCCCTTTTTCACTGTACAATTTCCGTGGGCAAATCATCTTGATCTTTTAGTTTTGACTTGGTTGTATTAAACAAATAATCCATGGGTTGTCTGCGTAATTCATCATCATGGAAATCATCAACGGCGATTATTTCTTGTCTGCCATTTTCTGCTTCTTTTAATAGATTCGCTTCCTCAGTGTTTAAAACACCTACCTGCAAAGCCTCATCAATTCGTTCGAGTAAGGTTAATGCATGCAAACGCCCCTCTTTTACTGCACGACTGACTTTTTTCTCTAAATCTTCTGCAGCGCAAAGTTTATGGAAGGTTTCTTCTAAACGACCAAGTGGACAGTTCGGATGAGGTTCTGTAAATACAAAACGAGTCAGACGCGAGCGTGTTTGGTTAGGCTCTGTAAGGATATGAGCCAATTTCTGGCTTAATAAATCAGAAGGTTTTAGGCGTTGGTTACCAAAGGGCTGTAAGAATATCTTAAGCACTATGCGCGCCCAACGATTGGGGAAGTTGGCAATAACCCCACGAATTGCCAGCTCCGATTCATGCAGCATTTCCTGGCAACAGTACTCAACAATCGGCAAATCTTCAAGCGGTTCCCCATCATCATGAAAGCGCTTTAAGACCGCAGAAATAAGATACAAATTAGATAAGACATCACCCAACCGGGCGGAAATCATCTCCCTGCGCTTTAAGGCGCCGCCCATCATCATCATCGAAAAATCAGCGAGAAATGCTAAATTAGCACTGTAACGACGTACTAATTGATAATAGCGTTTCGCCGCACTGGGCGGTGCGCTGGTAAAACGTCCATCAGTCAAAGCAAATATAAGCGATTTGGATAAATTGGCCAGTAAAAAGCCTGCATGCCCCCAAAAGGCATCATCAAAATTCTTGAGATTTTTTTCTCGCACACTTTCCATTTCACGAAAAACATAGGGATGACAACGTATAGCCCCTTGTCCAAAAATAATCAAACTACGAGTCAGAATATTTGCGCCTTCGACAGTAATCCCAATCGGCGCATTTTGATAACCACGTCCTAAATAATTGTTAGGACCAAGGCAAATACCCTTGCCGCCGTGAATATCCATCGCATCGATAACAACCTGACGTCCGCGCTCGGTCGTGTTGTATTTCAGAATAGCCCCGGCAATTGAAGGTTTTTCCCCGTTATCAATTGCTGCTGCTGTCATTGTCAAACCCGCATCAATCAAGTAAGTATTTGCTGCAATACGTGCCAGAGGTTCTTCTATGCCTTCAAATTGGGCGATTGGAAGATTAAATTGCTTTCGAACCCTGGCATAAGCACCCGATGCAAGCGCACAAATCTGCGAGCCACCCGCTGAGCTTGAGGGTAAGGAAATGGCTCGCCCTGCACTTAAGCAATCCATCAACATCCGCCAGCCTAGCCCTGCCATCGCAGCACCACCGATGAGACAATTCATAGGAACAAAGACGTCTTTCCCCTGAGTTGGGCCATTTAAAAATCCGGTATTTAAGGGAAAATGGCGCCTTCCCTTAATGACCCCCGGAAGATTTGCCGGGATTAAGGCACAACTAATACCCACATCCTTGCCTTTGCCCAAGAGATTTTCAGGGTCGAAAAGGCGAAAAGCCAAGCCAATTATAGTAGCTACAGGACAAAGAGTAATGTAGCGCTTATTCCAGTTGAGTCGCACACCTAGTACCTTTTGGCCATTAACCACTTGATGGCAAACAATACCTTTATCAGGAATTGAGGCCGCATCAGAGCCAGCATTAGGGCCGGTTAATGCAAAGCAGGGAACTTCGCGTCCATCTGCTAAACGGGGCAAATAAAAATTCTTTTGTTCATCAGTGCCATATTTTAATAGTAATTCTGCTGGACCTAATGAATTAGGAACTGCTATGGTCGATCCCACCGTTACTGAGCGACCATAAATTCTCGATAAAATAGTCATCTGAGCTGATGCTGAGAAATCAAGGCCGCCATAGACCTTGGGTATAATCAAACCAAAAAAGCCTTTTTCTTTCAGAAATTGCCACATCTGGGGCGGCATATCTGTGCGAACATGAGTGATATCCCAATCATTAATCATTCGGCATAGCTCATTCACAGGACCATTAATAAAGGCTTGTTCTTCAGCCGTTAATTTAACAACAGGCGCATCGAGTAAAATATTAAAATCAGGCGCACCAGAGAATAAATCGCCTTCCCAACTCACTGTTCCCGCTTCTAAAGCTTCACGTTCTGTAGAAGACATTGCCGGCATTGCTTTGCTGACCTTTGCGAAAAGATGGCGCGATATCAATTCTCTGCGGAAGGGTTTAATGGAGCTTAGTACCAAAGCCGCAAAAATCAGCCATAAAATGATCTGGGCAAAAAGTCCTGGTGAACCAAAACGTTCGACTAATAAGGCAAAGATGGCGTAGGTGATTGTCCATACAATAAGAGAAGCTTGTTTGCTAAATAATAGAAAAGCAGTAAAGATTACAGCCAGAACAATCAAACTATGCAGCACAATTTTCTCCCTTATTCCTTATTAATTATAGCATCCAAGACCTTAAAATTTGCTCGGCAACTCCCTCTGGATGCTCCATTTGAAACAAATGACTACCCTTTAATTTTAAAGCTTAATCGTTTTAATTCATTCGAAAAAAGAATCGATCCCTCACGAACGCACAAGCTTATGACTCTCCCGCTTTAGAGCCAAAACCGCATAACAAAAATAGGTAAACATAAGCAGCGGCAAAAAGAAGGTATAAGTACCGGAAATAGTCCCAAATGCTAATAGAGTCCAAAATACCAGCATAAAAGGTGTTAAACTGACTATTAACAAACGACAGGCTTGTTTGTAAGTAATAGAAATTTTGAAAAATAATCTGGCAATAAACTGTGCCATCAATGCTATCGCCAAAATAAAAACTAAAAAAGCTCCAAAAGCGACCAGGGCCATTGTTGGATAAATCAAAATGCCAAAAAAGAGTTTTAAATTTTGAATTCCGGAAGTTTTCACCCATTCCTTGCCTATAAAGACCGAATTTGCTTTATCGCTAAAGGGGTAGACTTGGATGTTGTTCGCTGTATTCGGAGTTTCTTTAGGACTAAAAAAGAAATTCGAAGTGGGTAGACGTAAAAAAAGCCTGTCTTGAGTAATTAAAATAGCCAGCTCAGGATATTTGCCATCCATTGTTTTGACAACACCTGTGGTATCGACAATTGCAGCCACCTGCCCTTGTTTATTTTTAATTATAAAAGGCATCGGTTTATCCAATGAAACCTTACCATTTTGAATATATAAAGTGGGCAGCGCCGAAATCGGCTGCACCATTTTATCTTGAAAAAATTGATTAAATTCAAGAATAAACCGTATTGCAAAAGGTATGGAGAAAATAAAAATGACCAGGAGTAAATAATTTATTCCAAGGCCTCTCCAGCGTTTTGCGACATCCACATAAACTTGGGGATTAAAAAAAGATTGATAGAGAGCCTGCCAGTAGCGATAAATAGGTTTATCAATATCACTTAATTGTTTACCTTTCTTAGTCACACCAACCTCCCAAACGCAATCCTGTCTTTTTAAGAAACAGATTAGCCTTATTAACAACAAGCCCGAGAGCCAGCTGATTATCAATGATTTCAGTATCAGCTGCTACACGAACTGTAAACTGGCCATTGCCACATAGGCTTTTAACCTGGATTAATTTGTCTGCACCCATATCTTCAACATATTCTACGTTTACTGAGATTAGCCCTTTTTGATTCCTTAATGCAACATAGAAATGTTCAGGTCTGATTGCTAAAATCAGCTCTTCGCTATCAGCAATGGGCTCGGCTAATAAGGGAAGCGGTAACTCGATTCCAAAGTCCGTCACTACTTTTTGCCTAGAGGTATCAATCCTGGCTGCTAAAAAATTAATAGGATAGTGTCCTGTAAAACCTGCGACAAAGAGCGAAGCCGGTTCTTGATATAAATTTTTTGGAGTTCCTATTTGCTCCACCTGCCCTTTATTTAAGACCAGTATCCGGGAGGCCAGCGTCATCGCTTCGGTCTGATCATGCGTCACATATAAAGAAGTTGTATTCAATTGCTGGTGTAATTTTTTCATTTCCTGCCGCATTTCAGTTCGTAATTTTGCATCCAGATTAGACAGGGGTTCGTCAAATAAAAATACAGCCGGCGAACGAACAATAGCCCTACCCATAGCGACGCGCTGACGCTGACCTCCCGAGAGTGCAAAGGGTTTGCGAGTTAAATAATCAGTTATTTGCAATAAGGCGGCTACTTCATTGACCTTTTGCCGAATATCCTTAGTTTCCATTCCTCGCATTTTCAAACCGTAAGCCATATTATCAAAGACTGTCATATGTGGATAAAGCGCGTAATTTTGGAAAACCATAGCCATATCGCGTTTTGCAGCGGGAAGTTTATTAACGCATTGATTATTAATAAGAATAGAGCCTTCACTAACTCTATCCAGGCCAGCAACCAAGCGTAACAATGTGGATTTGCCACAACCTGATGGCCCAACTACGGCAACGAATTCACCTTTTTCAATCGTTAGATTGATCGCATCCAGAATAGGTTGCTCGCCATGATATTTACTGACCTCTATTAGATTTACTGTTGCCATTAATGCGTTAACCCCTTTTCAAACCAGCGTTGCATTGTTATAACCACCAGGCAAGGCGGAAATAAGGCAATCAAGGCAACAGTCATAATGTAATGCCACTGTGGAATTTGATCGGCAACCCCTGCCAAGTAGCGAATACCCATGACAATGGTAGCCATATTAGTATCGGTAGTGATAACCAAAGGCCAGAGATACTGATTCCAACCATAGACAAAAAGAATAATAAAAAGCGCTGCGATTTGTGTTTTCGATAGGGGTAGGAGAATATCATAAAAAAAACGCAAAGGTCCGGCTCCATCAAGCTTGGCAGCGTCAACAAGCTCCTGGGGTATTGTTTTAAAAAATTGTCTAAATAAGAAAGTTGCTGTTGCAGACGCCATCAAAGGCAGGCTAAGTCCTGCAAAACTATTTAACCAGCCAAAGGAAGCAATCACTTGAAAAGTGGGTACGATTCTTACTTCAACAGGCAACATCATGGTTGAAAAAATTAAGGCGAACAACAGGCGTTTGTAGGGAAATTGAAAATAGACCAGCGCGAAAGCAGAAATCAATGCTAAAAAAATTTTACCGGCAGCAATTAAAACGGCCATTAACAAACTGTTTAATAACATTTGCCAAATTGGCTGACCACCAGTTGCTGCCAGTCCTTCAACTAATACGGTTTTTAGATTATGTAGAAATGATGTTCCAGGCCAAATTGGCAGTGGCGCATGCATCATCGCTTCGCCCTCATGACTTGCCGCTACAATCGCTAAATAGAGCGGAGCAAATAAAAGAACAATAAAAATAATTAAGGCGCTATGTGCAAACAAACGATTTAATCGCTTCACTCGTAATGCACCCTTTTTTCAAGATAGTGGAATTGAATAAGAGTAAGGCCAATAACAATTAACATCAACATCACCGATTGCGAAGAAGAAGAGCCCGGGTCCATACCAATAAAACCATCTTTGTATACCTTATAAATTAAAGTTGTTGTGCTGATTCCTGGGCCGCCAGCGGTCATCACATCAATAATTCCAAAGGTGTCAAAAAAGGAATAAATTAAATTCATCACCAATAAGAAAAAGGTTGTTGGGGACAGCAGCGGGAAAACAATTTGCCAGAATCGTCGCCAGGCCGAGGCGCCATCAATAATAGCTGCTTCAATAATTGAATTAGGAATGGCTTTAATCGCTGCAAAAAAAAATAGGAAATTATAACTAAATTGCTGCCAGCTAGCCGTTAAGATTACAACAAAAAGGGCTTGTTTAGGATGGATAAGATAATTAAATTCAAAACCCAGCATTTGTAAGCCCTGCGATAACCAGCCAATTGTTGGTTGACAGAGAAAACGCCACAATATTGCCGCTACAGCAGGAGCAACTGCGTAAGGCCAGAGTAATAGGGTTTTATAAATGTTCTGGCTTTTATGCCGACCTTGCACTAGTACGGCGAGGAACAAACCCAGGCTCATTG
>JACCSX010000211.1 GCA_013812775.1 Tatlockia sp.
TCATGGCTGCAAAATAATTGACATCAGCCATGCGCTCCAGGGCAATGGGTAAATTTATATTTTTGTGTTTGCGAAGTTGATAATAGAGTTGAGCATAGCTTTCTTTTTTGTCAGATTTTTCAATATCTATGATTGTAATCGTTGCTAAATTGATATCCAGTCGCTTAGCTTGTAGCTGTATTTTTTCTGGTTTTCCAAGCAAAGTAAGCTTCACCGCGCCACGTTGAACCAAATGATTGGCAGCCATTAAAATACGCGAATCTTCACCTTCTGGAAGAACAATATGCTGTATTGACTGCTTTGCTTTGTTAATTAGTTCATAAAGAAAGAGAGCCGGACTTAACTGTGGTTTGTAGGTTTTATCCTGGTCCAGTTTCATCAAGGGTTCAGTAAAATAAGGGCGCATAGCTTCAAGAGCTGCCTGCACTTTTTTCGGATCATTGTTGCTTAAGCTATATTTTGCTGAATATAAAATCGTGGCGGTTTCATAAGTTTTGTGCTGAGTTAACAATACGGGAAAGGGGTGTTCAAGACCGGCTATAATATCACGGATTATAGGGCCGGGCGCTTCACCCCCAGTCAATACAATCCCGGCAATTTTAGGATAATAAGCAGATTGGTCAGCTAGTAGAGTACCTAAAAGCACATCGACTCGATCATCAGGAGTGATAATAAGCATTCCTGAGCGATCAAGACGTGACTCTAGAAAATTACCTACAGTTTTAGCTGCAATAGAAAATTGCCTGACAGTACGTTTTAATTCATTTTTTCCAAAAAGTACCTCGGCCTGTAATTTATCAGCGATATCTTGCACGGAAGGATTAGCCAAGGCTTCAAATTCAGGAATAATGGCGATTAGTAATAACCCTGGGAACTGTTTGTGAAAAAGTTCGAGGGCCTCATTTTCCTCAACAGGGTTGACGCGGTTAATAATCACTCCTACAACCGGGGCATGAATTTTTCGGCTCATTTCAAGGGCGGTAGTTATCAGGGAAAGTGTATGTTCAAGCGTTCTTTCTTTTGCAGAAACCACTAGAACAACTTCGCAATTGAGCTGGTAGGCAAGCGTTAGGTTAAATTGGTATTCGAAAACATCATTGTCGCTTTCAAAATCCGTGCCCTCAAAATAAGTAAATTCATGACCTTTCGTTTTTGTTGCTTCAAGCACTTTTGAAACCAGATCGTCAGGTTGGGTATGCATCAGCGAAATTGCCTGGCTGACATTCATTAACGGCATTAATTTTTGCTGACTAATATCTTCAAGCAAAGGAATCTGAGATTCATCAGATTCTGAAAATAGTTTAAAACAACGCAAGGATTTGTACTGAGCCTTAAGATTGGAGACAAGTCCTAATGAAACAAAGGATTTACCTGGTCGTTTCTCAATACCTGTTAAATAAATCTTATTATGCATTTTACAATTCCATGGTTTTTGTCATGACTCTTAACTATAAAGTATAAAGCTGCAAAAGGGGGAAAGAAATTGTAAGGATCGTAAAGAAATTGCAGGTTTTTGTAAGAAGATTATGTATATCAGGAGCTTGCATAGACAACAAAAACATTGCATGGCATATTCGTAATTGCTCAAGCCAGTAGTGGGATCTTAGCTGAAAGATTCCTTAGGGAGAACGTATTAATGTTGAAAGTGGATAATCCAAAAGGAAAAAATTCCTTTCCGCCAGGTGCTGTTGAACTCTTCTTTATCCAGGTGTTTTCTACTTTAAGTTTTAGCGTACTTTATTCCACCCTAGTTTTGTACATGACCGGCAAGCTAGGATTTTCTGTCAAATATGCAAATACGCTGATGGGTGTTTTTGTTGCTGTAAATTTTGCCTTGCATTTATTAGGCGGATTTTTAGGCGGACGATTCTTTTCAAATCGCGCTCTGTTTTGCTTAGGCATGGTTGCGCAGATTATTGGCTGTGTTTTGCTAGCCTCTGTCATTGAAACCTGGTTTAATTATGGGTTGGCTTTATTTTTAACAGGTTGCGGTTTAAATGTTACTTGTATTAATTGCATGTTGACTCAACGCTTTCAACCAAAGGACCCAGGCCGTGAAACTGCTTTTTTATTGAATTATGCAGGGATGAACATTGGGTTTTTTATCGGTTTTAGTCTTAGTGGCTATTTTCAAGTGATACAAGATTATCAACGATTATTCATTTTTAGTGCCTTAGGTAATATGACCGCTTTGTTTCTCTGCCTGTATTTCTGGCAAAGTTTGGCGGATAAAAACACATCTTATGCGCAGCTAACCCTAAAATCGCGACGAAAATCGCTTTTAACGGGCTTAGGTCTGGTGCTTGTTTTACCGCTGATCTTAAATCAGGTATTAGATTTTGCTGAATCAGTTAATAAATTAATACTTTTCACAGGCTTAGTCATGCTGATTACTATTTGCTGGCTTGCGATGCGACAAAACAGCCGTGATGCACGCGAAAAAATCTTTGCCTTCGCAGTATTAATGGTTGTAAGTACAGTATTTTGGACTCTTTACAAAATTGGTCCAATGGGATTAACCAATTTTATCGCACATAATGTCGATCGTCGTTTTTATATGATTACAATTCCTCCGCAATGGTTTCAAAACATCAATACCTTTTGTATAGCTATAGGGGGGCCAGTTTTAGCGCTTATCCTTAAAAAGTTGCGGGCAGGTGGTATAAAAATTAATATACCCACTCAATTTTTCTGTGCTTTAGTGTTGATAGGCTTGGCTTTTATTATCTTACCAATTGGTATTAGCAAAGCAAATTCCGCCGGGATGGTTTCTGCAGATTGGATTATCTGGAGTTTTATCTTACAAAGTACTGGTGAACTTCTCATTGCTCCTATCGGTTATGCCATGGTAGGTGCTTTGGCACCGAACTCTCTGCAAGGCCTTATGATGGGAATGTGGATGTTGGCTATCGGCGTTGGAGCTACTTTATCAAGTTATAGTTCGAACCTGATGATAGCGGGGCAAGATAGTGTTTCGCCTTTGCTGACAAATAGTGGCTATAGCCAGGTATTTCTTAATCTGGGCTTCTTTGCAATTGCGGCCGCTTTAGTTCTTTATAGTCTTACACCAAAACTTAAAGCTTGGATAGAAGATACCCAGAAGCAGGCAACCAGTTCTGAGAAAACAGATTTAGATTCCGCAACCAGTTCTTGTATAATGGCCTGTACTCATTAATCCAAAGAAGTCTAATCGTTGAGCAATCCCTTTATTCCGATAGAAACTGCAAGGTTGTTATGGCCTGATGGCCTGCCATTTTCAGAAGTCTTTGATGAGAGCTATTTTTCAAAAAAAAAGGGCTTGGCTAAAAAAATCCGTGTATTTATCGAAGGAAACCAATTAATCGAACGTTGGCAAAATTTAGCTGACTCAACCTTTATAATTGCTGAAACTGGCTTCGGCTCAGGGTTAAACTTTTTATTAACTTGGTCACTTTGGTTAATTCATGCACCTAAAACAGCGTGTCTATATTATTATAGCTGCGAGAAATTTCCTCTGACAAAAGTCGACTTACAACGCTGTCTTGATTTATGGCCAGCTTTGAAAAGCCTGGCAAGTGATCTGATTGATAATTACCCCATTCTAACGCCAGGTTTTCATCAGCTTCAATTTGCACAAGGACGAATTAATCTAACACTAATGTTAGGGGAGGCAACGACTTGTTATAAACAACTCTTGGTTTGCGGTGATGCGCCACTTGAACAGCAGATAAGGGGACATTTTGTCGATGCCTGGTTTTTAGATGGTTTTAGCCCTAAAAAAAATCCAGCACTGTGGTCTAAGGATTTATTGCAGATGCTAGCCTTAGTGTCAAAAGCTGGCACCACTTTGGCCGCCAATTTTGCAGCAACTATGGTAAAAGAAAATATACAAGCGGCAGGTTTTACTCTGCTAAAAAGAAAAGGATTTGGACCTAAACACGCCATGGTGATTGCACAATTTAAAGAACCTTTGCTAATTAATAAAAAACTCCGTTCAACGCCATGGCATGTCTCTAATTTGAGTCAATATAAAAATAAGAAAGCGATTGTTCTAGGTGCAGGCTTAGCTGGCTGTTATAGCGCTCATGCTTTAGCAAAGCGAGGTTGGCAGGTTATACTTCTTGATGAGAATAAGGAGGTTGGACAAGGTGCTTCAGGAAATAGGCAAGCTATTTTGTATCCGCAATTATCTGCATACCGATCGCCACTGACTCAATTTATGCTCTCTGCTTTTTTGTATGCCGGACGCGCTTACAGCCAATTAGAAGCATTTAATGCAATCGGAGATTTGTCAGGTTTTCTGCAGCTTGCTATAAATGAACAAGAGCGCCTCTCACAAACGAGTCTGACAGAATGGCTGAGTGTTTATCCGGAGCTTGCAGTAATTGTTGATGCGCAAGAAGCATCAAGGCTGGCAGGTATAGAATTGGATGTTGGTGGATTATTTATTAGAAATTCAGGGTGGTTAGATTCAAAGGCTTTATGCCAACTCCTAAAGCAAACAACTGGTATACATTGGTTCCAAGATACAGCAATAAAGGAATTGGTTTATAAAGATAGGCTCTGGCATGCCGGCGAACATTCTGCGGAGGTAGTAGTGCTTGCTAATGGCTATCAAGCAAATCAATTTGCAGAAACGGATTTCTTGCCTTTGAAGTCTATTCGCGGCCAAATGACGATTATTGCCGCCAACGAGCAAAGTCTTAAATTAAAAATTCCTCTCTGCGGAGATGGTCATATTTTACCCTCGCATAAAAATCAGCACGCCTTTGGAGCAAGCTATCATCATAGCACTATCGATAAGGCCAGTTATTCTAGCGACGATAGGGTTAACCTAAGTCGATTGGCTAAGCTACCCACTGCTCTCACCTGGTCCAATGATATAATAGCAAATTGGGTTGGAATCAGGGCGGCTACAACTGATTATTTACCTGTGGTTGGACCTGTTCCTGAGGTCAAAATGTTTAGATCTCGTTTTGCATCTCTTTCGACTAATTCAAAACGCTGGGTACCCCTTTCAGGATCTTATCTGCCAGGCTTATTTCTTTGTGCTGGTTTTGGTTCCAGAGGTCTAACAACCATTCCACTTTCGGCTGAATGGTTAGCTTCACTAATTAATAATGAGCCGGCACAAATTTCTCAGGCCATGGTGCAATCTCTGGCGCCAGCTCGTTTTTTAATAAAAGAAATAATAAAGGGCTATACTTAATTATAAAGGCAAATAAAGGGAGATCTAATGGTAATTGAATCAAATTTAAAAAGGAGGGGTGCCAATTATGAAGAAAGTCTGGAGCCCATCTTGGGATATTGCTCAAAAGTAATTGCCGAATTAAATAGCGATGATACCCATAAATTAACCGAAGATTTGCTCGCAGTTTTGAAAGATTTCAGACCACTTTTAAAAGCAAATAAAATAGCCTTCCCCTTAGACGTAGAATTGTTAGATTGGAATGAAGTTACTCAATCCAGGCCGCAAAATAAAAGGGCAATTGCTAAAAATACTCCGCAACACAGGTTATAAAATTATATCTTTATAAGCGAAAGTCTTGCTTATCACATTTGAGAAAGTTACTCTTGCCAACCATTATTGGCGGCAATAGAGGATAGCAATGCAAGACATTGAAATTTTTCAGATAGATACTTTTACCGATAAGGTTTTCTACGGAAATCCTGCGGCAGTGTGCCTATTGAGTGAATGGCTCAATGACGAACTTATGCAGGCAATAGCCGTTGAAAATAATCTTTCAGAAACTGCTTTTGTTATAGAGGACGAATTGCATAATTTTCATATTCGCTGGTTTACCCCAAAAGGGGAAGTGAGCTTGTGTGGTCATGCAACCTTGGCGGCTGGTTTCGCCCTGCATGAATTAGGTAAGTGTAAAGGGAATCTGGTTAATTTTTCGAGTCTTAGCGGGCCGTTAACAGTTATGAAAAAAGCTGAATGCTATATTTTGGATCTACCACGACTTTCTTTTGGCTTAAGTGATACACCTGAGATTATTGCAGATTTAATTGATAAACCAGCAATAGATATCTATGAGGGTGATTTGGATTATTTAGTATTACTTGCTGATGAAAGCAAAGTGTTGCAAGCTCAGGTTGATCTTCAAGCCCTTGCTAAATTACCTAAACGCGGTCTTATCTTAACCTCAGGCTGTGCTGAAGCGGATTTTTATTCACGTTGTTTTTATCCTAAACATAATATTTCAGAAGATCCTGTAACTGGCTCCGCACATTGTGTTCTAGCGCCATTTTGGGCTGAACGTCTTAATAAAAACAACCTCTCAGCGATTCAAGGTTCATTCAGAAAGGGATATTTGACTTGTGAAGTGAATGAGGAACGAATTTCGCTTTCAGGCTATTGTAAATGGTATTTAAAAGGGCATCTGGTGATCTAAACTGTGGCAAAATACTGAATTATGTCCTATCCTCAGATTAATGCCTTGATTAAAATTAAGGCATCTATTGGAATTAATTAACTAAGGATAGTGAAATGAGCGCATGGAATAGTGTGATTTTTATGAAAACTAATAAATCATGGGATGACTTATCTATGATTGCCAAGTGGGATGGTGTTGAAAAAATGTGGTCAACCAC
>JACCSX010000019.1 GCA_013812775.1 Tatlockia sp.
GATTCGTTGGAATGGGCGACGATAATCCCTTCAAAAGGAAGTCCGGATAAGCCTTCGGTGGCGTTATAATTGCCTTCCTGTGTTGCGGTTAACAAAGGGTGAAGCACTTTAATTGGTGCCTTAAACATTTCCACAAATTCCATCATTCCGCGGTTAGCACGGCAAAGTCCGCCTGAGTAGCTATAGGCATCAGGGTCATCCTGGGAAAATTCTTCCAATTTTCGAATATCAACCTTACCGACCAAGGAAGAGATATCCTGATTATTTTCATCACCCGGCTCCGTTTTAGCAACAGCAATTTGTTTCATCCGCGAAGGTTTTATCTTTACGACTCGAAACTGGCTAATATCCCCATTAAATTCCTGTAAGCGCTTAATAGCCCAGGGGGACATCACATAACGCAGATGGCGCGGAGGGATGCCGAAGCGTTCTAATAAAAGTTGACCATCTTCTTCAGGGTCAAAAAGAGAGAGGGGAGAGTCGTGTACCGGTGAGCCTTTTATGGCATAGAAAGGCACTTTTTCCATTAAATCTTTTAATTTTTCTGCTAAAGAAGATTTACCGCCACCGACAGGGCCAAGTAAATAGAGGATTTGTTTTGTCTCTTCCAAACCTTGAGCGGAATGCTTTAAAAAGCCAACAATCTGTTCTATTGGTTCTTCCATTCCATAAAATTCATTAAAGACTGCATAGCGAGGTATAACTTTATTTGAAAAAATCCGCGAGAGTATTGGATCATGGCGAGTATCAACACGTTCTGGTTCACCAATCGCCATTAATAAACGTTCAGCAGGATTCGCGTAAGCGGCAGGATCTGTTTTACAGAGTTCCAGGTATTCATCGAGACTCAGTTCTTCCGCTTTATTGTCAACAAAGCGCTTTGTATAATTTGCTAAAAATTCCTGTGTACTCATGAGCTATCCCCTTAAACTGAATCCTTGGTAGGAAAGACGCTATTCTTTGATTCTTTTTACATTTCGCTGATACACTATCACTTTTAATTTGATTATAGGTCAAGTATTAACTCTTATCTTTGATAAATTCGGAGCAAAGTTCATGCCAGCGTCTAAAACCATTTACCGAAAAGATTACCAGGCCCCCGCGTTTAGCGTTAACACAGTAGAGCTTGATTTTGATCTTCATACTAATCATGCAATTGTGATAAATCGCATGCAATTAAAGCGGCAGGCTCCAGGAGTTTTGCATTTATTTGGCGATGAATTGGAACTTGTTAGTCTGCGGATGGACTCCAAGCTCTTGGATAATGACAGCTATCGTCTGGAAGAGGGTGATTTAATCATCACCAATTGTCCTGATGAATTAACTTTGGAAGTGACGACTCGTATTGAACCGCAAAACAACACAAAATTGTCTGGACTCTATCGCTCCAACCATCTTTTTTGTACTCAGTGTGAGGCTGAAGGCTTTCGACGTATCAGTTTTTATCCTGATCGTCCAGATGTTTTAGCAAAATATAAGACTAAAATTACAGCAGATAAGGCGACCTATCCGGTATTACTTTCCAATGGCAACTTAATTGGCTCAGGTGAGCTTGCTGAGGGAAGGCATTGGGTACAATGGGAGGATCCTTTTAAAAAACCTTCTTATTTGTTTGCTTTAGTAGCTGGCGATCTGGCCTTTGTCTCCGATAAATTTGTAACAAGCTCTGGTAAAACTGTTGATTTACGAATTTATGTTGAACCGGGTAATGAAGATAAATGTGCCCATGCTATGGAATCCTTGAAAAGGGCGATGCGTTGGGATGAGGAGGTCTACGGCCGCGAGTACGATCTTGATATTTTAATGATTGTAGCTGTCAGTGATTTCAATATGGGTGCAATGGAAAATAAAGGTCTCAATATTTTCAATTCCAAATATATTCTGGCTCGTCCGGATACGGCAACCGATCAGGATTTTGCCGCAATTGAAGGAGTAGTAGGTCATGAATATTTTCATAATTGGACTGGAAATCGAGTTACCTGCCGCGATTGGTTTCAATTAAGTTTAAAAGAAGGCTTAACTGTTTTTCGTGATCAGGAATTTTCCCGCGATATGAATTCACCTGACGTAAATCGTATTGGCGATGTCAAAGTGTTGCGAAATGCCCAGTTTCCCGAAGATGCCGGTTCCATGGCGCATCCGGTAAGACCTGATTCTTATCAGGAAATAAATAATTTTTATACAGCCACCATTTATAACAAAGGCGCGGAAGTTATACGCATGCAGCATACCCTCTTAGGGAAGGAAGGGTTCCGCCGTGGTATGGATTTATATTTTGAGCGTCATGATGGCAAGGCTGTGACAATTGATGATTTTGTCGCTGCTATGGAAGATGCCAATCAGGTGGATTTCAAGCAACTTAAACTCTGGTATAGCCAGGCTGGTACGCCTGAGGTTCAGGTAAAAAGTTCTTATGAAAAAGGAACACTGACCCTGACTATGACACAATCCTGCCGGCCAACGTCTGAGTCGAAAGAGAAAAAGCCCTTCCATATTCCTATTCGCATCGCTTTATTTAGTGAAGATGGTATATCCATAGGAATTGAGCAGGATCTCTTGGAACTACGGGAACAACAGCAAATCTTTAGTTTTTCAGGATTAGAATCTACCCCCATTGTGTCATTGCTAGGTAATTTTTCAGCACCGATAAAATTACAACAGCAACAAAGCGAAAAGGACTTGCTTGCTTTGTTACGCTTTGAGTCAGATGGTTATGCTAAATGGGATGCGGCCCAGCGTTTAGCGCTGAATTGCCTGACGAAATTCTTAAATCAGACCTCAGACCAATGGCAGATTCCAAAAACTTTGGTTGCAGCTTATTGCCATGTTTTAGAGGATGAATCGCTTGATTACGCATTAAGAGCCGATTTGCTGACACCGCCCGGTTTTGAAGATTTAGCAGCAACGCTTTCGGTTGTGGATGTTGCTGCTGTCGAGGAAGTGCGGGATTTTTTCCGTGCCGAACTTGGGAGACAACTCCTGGTGCAATTTGAAGGGATGTATAACAGGCTTTGGCAAAAAGAAGATCATGGGATGTATGCCGAAGCCTACGGTCGCAGAAAATTACGCAACCTCTGTTTGTGGTTTATGATGAAAGCAGATGAAGCTCATACTTTGGTAATTTGCGAGCAACAGTTCAACAAAGCCAAAACAATGACCGATCAGATTGCCAGTTTTGCTTCCTTAAATAATTGTTCTCAAAACAAATCCAGAGAGCAGGCTATTGAAAGCTTCTATAAACAATGGTCACAAGATGACCTCGTATTGGATAAATGGTTTTCTATCCAGGCATGTAGCGAACTGCCGGATACTCTGGCTCGAGTAAAAACCTTGCTGAAGCATCCCGCTTTTAGCATGAAAAATCCAAACAAGGTCAGATCGCTCATTGGTGCTTTTTGCCAGGCAAATCCACGTAATTTTCATGCAGAAAATGGAAGTGGCTATGCCTTTTTAGTGGAAATATTAACCGTGCTGGATAAAATAAATCCGCAAACTGCTGCCCGCTTAGCAACCCCTTTTACGCGTTGGCGTAGTTTTGACTCAAATCGGCAAGAACTGATGAAGGAGCAGCTTAATCGCTTGTCAAGCCTTGATCTGTCTCCCGATTTAAGAGAGCTGGTTGGAAAAAGCCTGGAGGCTTGATTAAGTCTATTAAATAAAGACACAATTTAATATTTTGTTATGTATTGCCCCGGACAAAAAATTATAAAACCCGCGTCCATCCCGAGCTACAGCGAGGGATCTCCTAATGACGAGGACTGAGGCTCAGCTCCTGAGATCCTTCGCTGCGCTCAGGATGGGGACGGGGGTAAGAAAAATTGTCCTGTGCAAAAGTGTTATGTATTCTGGATGTGAATATTGTAGATATTTTTACTTTGTTTGGTTATGATTCTTTGTCTTTTAAAATCGCTTTAAAAAATCTAAAAGGAATTAATATATGAATCGTAAATTATTGTTGGGATTAATTGGGGTTAGTACATTTATTTCTGCTTCAAGTTATGCGGGAACCATGGGAGATATCGTTTCTCCTCAAAGAGGCGGTTGGGTAATAGGGGGCGACATCGGCTATGGTTATTTAAGTACTCAGGAAGAAGAAATTTTGACTCCGGTTCCCTTTATCATTCCAGCACCTACTGAAATTGCACTTCAAAAACGGCGCATAGGAAATTTAGTTGGCGGCGGTTATATAGGGCTTTCTTTTCCTGTCACCGAACGTCTTTTTATGGGACCTGAAGTAGGATACAAATACCTGGGTCAATCAAAATATCATTCCTTTGGCTCCGAATTCGTTTCCGGAAATTTTTTAAGAAACGAGATAAAAGTTTCTCAACAAGCCGGTGATTTCTTAGTGTCTGGTAGGCTACATGTTTCCCCAAGAGTAAGTTTAATTGCAAAAGCAGGTGGGGCTTATGTCTACACCAAAACCAGACAGGAAAATCAATTTTTCTTTTCTACTTTTAGAGGTGGTTTAGTTACTAAGGCGTCCTTTTGGCGCATAAGGCCTGAATTCAGTTTGGGAGCTGGTTTTGGAATTACTGATAGACTTGATCTCAATGTGATTTATACCCATATTGGTGGAGCTGACGCCAATGTCACTGGTTCATTTAGATTCTATAACTCATCACCTGATAGAACTCCTGCTGTTTTTGAATACAATGCTATAACAGCTGGGTTAAGTTACACTTTTGGTTAATATTACCTCCGTATACTCTCTTTCTGCGCTTCATTTAGATATAACAATGAAGCGCAAAGCTCTCTCTTTAACAAAAATACATTTTATTCTATTATTAGCCCCCAATTATTAACTCGAATAATTACCCTTTTTAATGAGTAATTTCTATGACGAATCGTTTTGCAGTAATGGGTAATCCAATTGCACATAGTTTATCACCTTTCATCCATCAGCGTTTTGCTGAACAGCTGGGTATTGAACTAAGTTATGAAAAAATTCATATAGCCAAAGAAAGTCTTTTTGATGAGACAGTCAGCAATTTTTTTAGTCAGGGTGGGAAGGGTTTAAATATTACTTTGCCCTTTAAACAGAAGGCCTTTGGGATGTCTGTAATTAGGACAGCTCGTTGTAATCAGGCCAAAGCAGCTAATACCTTATGGGTAGATAAGGCGAACAAACTCAACGCAGACAATACAGATGGTATTGGCTTAATCAGGGATTTATTAACTTATTGTGAACTCGCTGGAAAACAGGTGCTTTTATTAGGTGCGGGAGGAGCGGCTCGCGGAATTATTGGTCCTTTACTTGCCGCTGAGATTGCGCAATTGGTTCTGGTAAATCGAAGTGCAGAAAAAGCGACCTCTATCCAAGCGGATTTCAGTCAAATCAAATGCACTCCCCTTGCAGAGTTAAGAACCAGCTTTGATTTGATTATCAATGCAACTTCCGCCAGCCTACAATCTGAGCGAATGGCTCTACCGCAATTAGTATTAAAACCCACAACTCTTTGCTACGATCTGGCCTATTCAAGAACGGGCCAAACAACCTTTGTCGAATGGGCTCTTGAGCAAAGCGTGCAGGGTATCGATGGGTTGGGAATGTTGGTCGAGCAAGCTGCGGAGGCTTTTTATATCTGGCATGGCCTGCGGCCTGATACGCAACCTGTTTTAAGAGAATTAAAAAGGTAATACCAGCTCCTATTCAAGGATAAATGAGCATCTCCCCCGAATTCTAATTAGATCCAAAAAATTTATGTACTTCTACCGCTTGCTCTAAAGTATCCTGATAACCCAGGTGAATAAGCTCGCGAGTGAAGCCTGGTTCGAACAACAAGAAGCTCAGTAAATCACCTGAATGATGTTTTGCACCCATGGAGTTAAGAAGCATACGGAGTAAAGCAGGCATGCTATTGTACTGAGCCTGAGCAACCGCAGCGATATCAAAACTCGGTCTCAGATGAAAAGTCTCAATCGGACGCCAGGGTGAACGCCGTTTTTTCCACATGGATAATAATTTGGCTATATCATTCATGCGATTAACCATTTCGATATCACGATCAAGGTTGTCAAGAAACAAGCCGTTTAACATGCCGCCTAAAATATTTGCAATTCCAATTTCTCCGTGTTTTAAGAGTTCTGGATCTTGAAAAACAGCAGGTTGACGCGTACCTATAACCATAATTTTTTCAACTTGAAAACGAATTGCCCCGCGTAAGGGTGAAACCAGGCCCATAGAGCCATCTCCATAGTGAAGTCCGTTAATACAGACTGGAGGAAAAAAAAGCGGGAGAGCGCTTGAGGCCAGAATATGTTCCATACAAAGATTAGTATTGTTAGAAATATGGCGAGGATAGTGCCAGTCCTCGAAATAAGTAGTGCTATGTTCGTAGAAGGAAATTGTTTGCTGAGACTCATAGCAATGACTGATAATTTCAAGTGCCTCTATTTGATTGCTGGCAATATTCGCCTTAATCAAATCAAAATCGATAATATTAGTTATGAAGTCACGCAAAGGAGAAGTATCAAGCAGATTGCCAGATTGCTGATGTTTAATGAGTAAATGGCTTATATTACGCAGAACCGATTTTGAGAGTTGGTAATTAGAGGCATTAAAAATCTGTTCGCAACGAATGTCTGCCCAGAGTGCTTCAACTTTTTCAAGCCCCTCATGAAAATTATTAGCATACTCAGCAAGTACGGCAGCATTTATGCTGCCTACACTTACACCGCTAATGACGTCAAAGGGCAGTTTTTTTACTTGTAAAATATGGCCAATAGCTTTAAGCACGCCTGCTTGATAGGCACCACGCGCCCCGCCTCCGGCTAAATAAAGAGCAGTTCTTGCCATAAACACTTATTTATTTGTAGATTCTTGAAATATAGTTGACTTAGCGGGTGTCTGGCAAGTCTTGTGTTGCAGGCTTTCAAATTTAATTGTCTTGATTGCAAATCATGTTCAATTAATATAGCGTTATGCAATATTTTTAAGGATAGAGCCCCCATAATGCTGACCTTGTTTCGTCAACAACCACGCGCCTTTCATATGATTTTCATGTTGGAAATCTGGGAGCGCTTTGGTTTTTATACTATGCAAGGGGTGATTATTTTATATTTTATCCGATATCTTCAATTTAGCGATAGCGAATCCTATTTTATCTTCGGGGCTTTTTCTGCCCTGCTTTACGGCATGGTTGCTCTGGGTGGTTACCTTGGCGACAAAATCTTAGGAACTAAGCGCACCATTATTTTGGGATTAATAATTCTTGCACTGGGCTATTTGGCCTTGGCAGTCGTTGACAAAGTTCATGTTTATCAAGCTTTAGGTCTTATCTGTGTTGGTAGCGGCTTGTTTAAAGCAAATCCCTCCAGTTTGCTGGCAAAATGCTATGACAAAAATGATCCTCGTTTGCATGGTGGTTTCACTCTCTATTATATGGCAATTAATCTAGGTTCAATGGTTGCCCTCTTAGCTGGCCCTGCTGTAGCGAGTCATTTTGGCTATTCTTACGCTTTTTTTTTAAGCTTCATTGGTCTCAACCTGGGGTTGATCAATTATTGGGTGCAACATAAGCATGTAGCAAATATCAATACAGAAGCAGACAAACGTTCTATTAAATGGTGGCAATGGTTTCTTGTATTTCTAGGCATAATAAGCACTACTCTGTTATCGGCATTCCTTTTACAACATGTCTTTCTTGCAAAAACGTTGTTTTGGCTGCTAGCCGTTCTGGTAACTGGAATCTATTTTAATTACATGCGCAAAGAGGATAAAGCGTCATTCAGGCGAATGCTAGTTGCCTTTATATTAATGATGGAAGCCGTAGTATTTTTCACGCTTTATCAACAAATGCCAACCTCTTTAAATTTATTCGCGGTTAATAATGTAGATCCTACTTTATTTGGAATCAGGATTGACCCGCAAAGTTTTCAGGTTTTAAATCCAATTTGGATTCTTGTTATGAGTCCTGTATTGGTCATCCTTTACCAAAAAATCTCTTTTCCGATACCTTATAAATTTTCTGCGGGCATGCTTTTTTGTGGCCTTGGTTTTTGTCTTCTATTTTTTGCAAGATATGTACACAATGGCGAGGGTATCGTAACCTCCTGGTGGTTGGTAGCCAGCTATTTTTTTCAGAGCACTGGTGAACTTCTTGTTTCAGCCTTAGGTGTGGCAATGGTCGCAGAATTAGTGCCCAGGAAGATTGTCGGTTTTGTAATGGGAATGTGGTTTTTATCCTCATCAGTTGCTGGTTTTATTGGTGCCTCAGTCGCTTCTCTGACTGCTTTACCAGAACAGATAAAGCCAGGTATAGAGTCCTTGATGATTTACAGTCAGGCCTTTGCCTATATTGGTTTGGTGACTTTGGGAATTGGGGTTTTGATGTGGGTGTTTTCCGCAAAATTGAGTCAATATATTAAGGTCTGATACTATTCCTTTCAAGCACATGAATCTTTTGTATAAAAAATGCCAGGATTTATACTTATTTGTGTTGTAAAATAGCAGGTCGCTTATTGTTTCATAATTTCCATGCTAACCAAAAAATTTAACCAAAGTATTCCTCTCGCATCTTTAAGCATTAATTTAAAGGTGACTGCATGACCCATAGGATTGCTCTTAGCCCTAAGTCACAGGCTTTAATCATTAAGTTAAAAAAATCAAAAGCAAGGTTGGGGATCTCAAAGTTTTTTAAGTCTGAGGAGCCAGAACATGTTGAATTTATAAAACTGAATGAGTGGTTGGTTGAAAATAGTAATTTAAAAGGACGCTCAAAAAAACAAAGGGATGAGGATTCGGAAATTCTCAGAGCCTCTTTAAATGCTGCTTTATTAAAAGACCTGGCTAAATCATTACCTGGCTATAAAAAAAAGCTAAAACCAGAAAAGGATAACTCTTGGTTTGGCAGGCTAAAGAACTACTTATACCCCAGTCTCATCATTGCTGGCACAATTGTGTTTGGATGCGATGGTTTTGCTGGAGTTACCTCCATAGTTAGTATTTTTCCTCTATCCAATCCAATTCTTTTCCTTGTTGGAACTGTATTTGCCCTTATCTCTATGCTGGCTTTTTATGCCTTTAATTTGACCGAAATCGCAAAAAATCTGGAAATAAATAGAAAAGAAGCTCGCAGGCTGGTAGACAATTATTTAAAAGAAGTTGAAAAAATCAACAACATTCGAAGACAGATTAACAATGATTATATAAGATGCAAAACCAAAGAAGAGTTGCAAAGAGATTTAGAAGTTTGTGAGTTGTTACAGGCTCGCTATGAGGCTTTAGAAACAGGAAGAGAAGTCTTGGTCAGGCAAGAAGATAATCAGAAATTAACTGTTGCAAAATACCTTATAGCCTCTCTCATCGGAATTATTTATTTTAGTGGCGGTTTTTTTGCTGGCCAGTCCTTAGCCACAGCCTTAGCTGGGTTTTTTGTAGCATCGGCTGCCACAGTATTTTGGCCAGTTGTTGTAGCAAGCTTTGCAGTTGGTTTAGCAGCACTTGGCGTTTATTGGTTTGTTGAGCGCCCTAGTATCGATAAACTAGTGAGCCGTTGGTTTGGGCTTGAGAAAGATAAAATAGACGAATTATGCGATGCTCAAAAGATAGAAAGACATACAAGCAAATTGGAAAATTTAAAAAATAATCTCAGTTTACGCCAGAGTATATTAAGGACTGACACTAGAAAAAATGCTGAAGCCAGAATAGCAGCGAAGAAAAAAAATCTGGCGCAATCACCACAAGACAGCTCTTTTGGATTTTTTTCTTCGTCTCTAGTAACTATTCGCCCCAAAACAAAGAACCTCATCGAAAAATTAAAAAAAACAAGTTCTCAAACTAATAAGGTTTTTAAGGAAAATACGGCTGCGACTGTTAAGGTTAATAAAATCATTAAATGGTTTAATCAGCAAATGGTCCAATCTGTAGAGGGTCAGCCTGATGAGACAAAATTAGAGTTAGCATCCTTAAATTCTGCCCTTCTAAAGGATTTAGCCATTTCCTTGCAAGATCCTGGGACTGAGAAAAGACAGAAAAAAGCTCAATTCAAGTATAGAGATTTAATGTACATCTTCCTCACTATCTCCGGGACTATTTTCTTTGGTTGCGATGGTTTTTATGGAATTACATCAATTGTTTCTATGTTTTCAATACATAAAATAGCCATTTTTGCCGTTGGTGCTGTATTTGGGCTTATATCTATCATTGCCTTTCTAGCCTTTGATTTAACCGAAATTGCAAAAAATCTTGGCATGAAGAAAAAAAATGCTCACAAACTTGTTGATATTTATTTAAAGGAAGTGGAATCAATAAAAGCAATTCGAAGAAGTCTCGACTCTCTCTATTGTAGGCGCCAAACCCTGAAAGAACTGGATGATGACTTGCTAATCATGGAGTTGCTAATTGGCCGTTATAACAAATTGGACAGCGAAAGAAAGGCTCTAACGCAATTAGAGGCGGACAAAAAATTAACTGCTTTAAAATACTTTATCTCTGGGCTTATTAGCATCATCTATTTTAGTACCGCCTTTTTTACGGGTCAGGTAGTTGCACTGGCAATTGCCGGACTCTTTGTTGCCGGCACGGCACCCTTGGCCTGGCCTATTGTTTTGGCCAGCGTGGTAATCGGCTTAGCTGCTTTAGCGGTGTATTGGTATGTTGAGCGCCCAAGTATAGAAAAACTTATCAGCAGTCTTTTTGGCCTTGATCAAGAAAAGATAGAGGAGTTTTGCAATTCTGAGAAGGTTAACGAAGAAAAACTAAAATTAGAGCAGTTGAAAATTAACATCAGCGCCTGCAAAGATTATATGGTTATAAATTACTTAGAAGATGCTGAATTCGAAATTTCTCAGCAAGAGGCGAATAGTGAGATGAATCTGACATCGCCAGCAAAAATCCCTGGAATTTTTAGCAAAACCTCTTCCTCTTTAAGAAAATCAAATTCACTTTCTGATTTAACAATTGCTGAAGAGCCTGATAGTTTCTTCAGTGTAAAAAGACCACGATCTAATTCATTGAATGAAACACAGCTATTAACTTTCTTAAATATCTAAAATAGTTTTAACAAAAGGAACGGTTACCCGACGTTGAGCAGCCAAGGATGCCTTATCCAAATAGTCAAGAATACAATATAGGTCATGCATATTGCGGGCGCAGCGACTTAATAAATACTGGCCGACGCTGGTTGATAATTCGAACCCACGTTTCAGAGCGTGTTGCTGTAGGGTTTTTATTTTTAATTCATCGCTTAATTCGTTGAGTTGAACCACCAATCCCCACGCCAATCGTGATTTAAGGTCAGGTAAGTCAATAGGCAGGGAGGAAGGTGATTGTTTAGATGAGATAAGTAGAATGGTTTTACCATTATCGCGGACCCTGTTATAAAGATGAAATAAAGCTTCTTCCCAGGCTTTGTCAGAGGCAATTACGTCAATATCATCGATAGCAATTAAGGATTGTTCACCCAGGTCCTCAATACTTGCAGGACCCCATTCTTTTAGAATAGGCAAGGGCAGATAAATTGCTGAATCATTAGATTTTACCTGACAACAAGCTTGTAACAAATGCGATTTTCCACAGCCGGCAGCACCCCAAAGGTAAAATAAACGCTCCCCCTCAGTGATTAAACTGGAAGAAAGGGTCTTCTCTAAAAGAGTATTATCACCCCAGCAAAAATCAGCAAGCGTTGCTTCATCATTGAGCTGAATTGCTAAAGCCAGTTGTCGGTTCATTTTGCGCAATGTGAGATAGAGTATGCTTTTCTGCCCCAGGTAAAGACATAGTCAATATAGGATGCGGCTGTTGTTAAGGCAGTTACCAGGATGAGTGAATTAATCAAATAAGGGCTAAATCTAAAAAAAGCCAATTCAAAAAGACAGCAGGTAACAAGTAATAACTGTAACCCTGTATTAATTTTACTTAATAATGTCGGTACAAAATCAAGTTTTCGTTGTACGAACCAATACCAGGCTATTACTCCTATCGATATTGTTAAATCGCGAGAAAAAACCAAAATAACTAACCACCAGGGAAGTTCGCCTATAAGCGCTAGAGAAATAAAGCTTGAAGCAACCAATAATTTATCAGCCAAGGGATCAATAATAGAGCCAAGGGGGCTTTGACAGTGAAAAAACCTGGCTATCCAACCGTCCAATCCATCAGTGAAGCCCGCGAGGGCAAAGAGGTAAAAAGCATATAAATATTGATGTTGGTATAAAAATAACAAAAAAGGTGCAATTAACCCTAACCGAAATAAGGTAAGCGCATTGGGAATATGTTTTAGTATCATATGTAAAAGTGGCAATTTAATCTGCTCTCTTTGGCTTATGAGCAATTATGAATAGGTTAGGCTAATGTTTTCAGGCTTAGCTCTATCTTTCTAAAGTGTATACAATACTAATCGCTCTGTCACGCCTCAAGCCGAGCTTTAATATGCACTTCAACGAAATTGCTATTTACCTTCTTTATTCTTACGGTATACGATTGCAGTATGACCGATTAACTGGATTAATTCAGCTTGTAGTTGGGCACATAGGTCGGTAGCAATAAGTTGCCTGTCTTCTTTCTCAGCGCCATTAATTTTAACTTTGATTAGTTCGTGGGCGGTCAAAGCAATATTGGTTTCTTCAACTACAGCCGCTGTTAATCCCTTAGTACCTAAAAGTACGACAGGTTTTAGATGATGGGCTTTGGCCTTTAAAGATTGTTTGAATGTCGTATTCACTAATTGTTATCCTGTAAAACCGAGATAATTTTTTGCTGAGGCCTAAATTATTCAGCTGTCTATGCTAAAATGTCGAATTATTGCACGTTTTGCTGGGAAAAGGTAGTGAATTTAAGTATCATATTGCATTTATCCGATATAATGATTTTTTATGCCTCGCTCTAAATCAAGTAAACGTTGGTTACAAGAACATTTTGATGATATTTATGTCAAAAAAGCTCAGGCTGAAGGATACCGGAGTCGTGCTGTTTATAAATTAAAAGAAATTGATGAGAAAGAGCAATTAATAAAACCTGGCATGACAGTAGTTGATTTAGGTGCAGCGCCGGGAGGATGGACACAGTATTTAGCGGAAAAACTGGATGGACGTGGTATAATTGTTGCATTAGATATATTAACAATGGATGCCTTGGCCGGTGTTGACTTTATTCAAGGTGATTTTCGTGAGGATGATGTTCTGCAAAAATTAATAAATCTAGTGCCAGAACGTGGATTAGACTTGCTTTTATCAGATATGGCCCCAAATATGAGCGGTACGACTGCAGTTGATATACCTAGAGCAATGTACCTGGCAGAACTTGCTTTTGATTTTGGTTCTAAAATGTTAAAGCCCGGAGGGGCAATGCTAATAAAAATTTTTCATGGTACCGGATTTGACGAACTTGTTAGACTGGCACGGTTGCAGTTTGATAGAGTGGTCATTCGTAAACCATTAGCGTCACGTGCACGTTCGCGTGAAACCTATTTGCTGGCGAAGGGCTATAATTTATAGTAACTTTATCGTTCTAACGTCGTAGAAATACGTCAAAATTGAGGTCAATACATTGAACGACATGGTAAAAAATTTATTTCTGTGGCTGATTATAGCTATCGTGCTGGTATCTGTATTCAGTAATTTTGGCCCTCGCCATACTTCAGCTGAAAAGCTTTCCTATAGTGAATTCTTGAAAGAAGTCGATCAGGGCATGGTCAATTCCGTGACTATCGAGGATAACAAGGTTATTAAGGGAACAACCAAAAATAATCATCGGTTTGTAACTTATATGCCTATGCAGGATGATGCTTTGCTTGGCGAGTTGCTAAAATCCAAGGTTGAGGTCAGTGGACAGGAAAAGCAACAGGAAAGCTTCCTGTTGCACCTGTTTGTCAACTGGTTCCCTATGTTGCTCTTGATTGGCGTCTGGATTTTCTTCATGCGCCAGATGCAAGGCGGCGGTGGTCGTGGCGCCATGTCCTTTGGTCGCTCACGAGCACGGTTAATGGGCGAAGATCAGGTGAAAGTCACCTTTGCTGATGTGGCCGGTGTGGACGAAGCCAAAGAAGAAGTTAAAGAATTAGTGGATTTTTTGCGGGATCCAACCAAGTTTCAAAATTTAGGTGGTCGTATACCTCGTGGAGTATTGCTTATTGGGCCTCCTGGTACCGGTAAAACGCTGTTGGCCAAAGCTGTTGCTGGTGAAGCCAAAGTACCTTTTTTCACTATTTCAGGTTCTGATTTCGTAGAAATGTTTGTCGGTGTAGGTGCATCGCGAGTTCGTGACATGTTTGAACAAGCAAAAAAACAAGCGCCTTGCATAATTTTTATTGATGAGATTGACGCTGTGGGTAGACACCGTGGCGCTGGGCTTGGCGGTGGTCATGATGAACGTGAGCAAACACTTAACCAGCTTTTAGTGGAAATGGATGGGTTTGAAGGCAATGAAGGTGTAATAGTCGTTTCTGCTACAAACCGTCCTGACGTGCTTGACCCAGCCTTACTCCGTCCCGGCCGATTTGACCGACAAGTCGTTGTTCCTCTGCCGGATATTCGTGGACGTGAACAAATTCTTAAGGTCCATTTACACAAAGTGCCTATTGAAAAACAAGTCGAGGTTTTACCAATTGCTCGTGGGACTCCAGGGTTTTCTGGTGCTGATTTAGCAAATCTTGTCAATGAAGCCGCTCTGTTTGCCGCCCGCTCTAACAAGCGCAAAGTTGGTATGATCGATCTTGATAAAGCAAAAGATAAAATTATGATGGGTGCTGAACGGCGTTCCATGGTGATGGATGATAATGAGAAAAAATTGACTGCATATCACGAAGCCGGCCATGCTATTGTTGGTCTGCTGGTTCCTGAACATGATCCTGTATATAAAGTAAGCATTATTCCCCGCGGCCGTGCTTTGGGCGTTACGATGTTTTTACCTGAACAAGATCGCTATAGTCATTCCAAGCGCCGGCTGGAGAGTCAATTATCAAGCCTGTTTGGCGGTCGAATTGCTGAGGAAATTATTTTTGGTGCAGAATCGGTAACCACGGGCGCATCGAACGATATTATGCGTGCCACAGAAATAGCGCGTAAAATGGTTACAAGCTGGGGTTTATCAAACATGGGCCCTCTTACCTTTGGTGAAGAAGAAGGTGAGGTTTTCCTTGGTAGATCAATGAGTCAACATAAGGAAATATCTGATAATACGGCTAAGCAGATTGACGATGAAGTCAGAATAATCATTGATAGAAATTATCAACGCGCCAAAGAACTTCTTCACGCAAATATGGACAAACTACATTTGATGGCTGATGGCCTTATTAAGTACGAAACAATAGATGCGAAGCAAATAGTAGAAATTATGGCCGGCCATGAGCCTTCTCCTCCAGATGATTGGGAGGCTTCCCAAAAAATGGATCAAGATAAAAAAGGCGAGGGCACTACCTCTAAGTTAGTCAACGGCAAAGCGGTTGATAATCCTGCTGGTGAGCATTAATTTCTATCTGACATTTCATTATGCTGACAGCCATGCTTTTATTTTCTGCGCACTCTCAGGCACATACCTGCAGGTATGTGGTATTTGACTGCTCAAAAATAAAAGCTCAGGCATCTGCCCTGGCGAAAGGTTAACAATACCCGTGAATACAGAGCAATTTAAGCAGTGGTGTGAATCCTACCAACCAGACAACTTGAATAAACCCCTGATTATGGGCGTACTTAACGTCACGCCTGATTCTTTTTCAGATGGGGGGCAATTTCTTCAACTTGATCAAGCGCTAATGCAGGCTCATCGTATGATTGCGGCTGGCGCCGATCTCATTGATATTGGCGGCGAATCGTCTAGGCCTGGCGCTTTAATTGTTAGTTGCGAAGAGGAGTTAGCCAGAGTTATTCCAGTCATTAAACAATTACGCAGAGAAAGCGAAATCTGTATCTCGATTGATACAACAAAGGCACAAGTAATGCATGATGCAATTAATGCAGGCGCTTCCATGATTAACGATATAGCAGGTTTTAGATCCGAAGAATCCTTTGCTATGGCTGCAAAATTGGACGTTCCTTTATGTTTTATGCATATGCAAGGAGATCCAGAAACAATGCAAGATAATCCTTGTTATAAGGATGATGTTGTCGATGAGATCAATGTTTTTTTTGAGCAGCATATTGGTTTTTGTGTTGACGCCGGCATAAAACGCAGAAATCTTATCCTTGATCCAGGATTTGGTTTTGGTAAAACAGTCGAGCACAACTTAGAAATAGTGAATGAAATTGCAAAATTTAAAAAACATAATCGGCCGCTAATACTTGGTGTTTCGCGTAAAAGCTCCCTGGGAGCAATATTAAATACTCCTGTCGATAAACGCCTCGCTGGCGGCTTGGCAGTTGCAGTGTTTGCTGCTCTTCAGGGAGTAGCAATAATAAGAACACATGATGTTGAAGAAACCAATCAGGCGTTAACAGTGGTGGAAGCCATCAATAACGCAGGAAATTATAAAAAGGTGAGGGCATAGTGATGAATCAACGAAAATACTTTGGCACAGATGGTATTCGTGGGCAAGTTGGTTTATCTCATATTAATCCTGAATTCGTATTGAAATTAGGCTGGGCTATCGGCAGGGTGTTAGGTAGTACAAACGGCTCGCGTAAAAAAGTAATCATTGGCAAAGATACGAGAGTATCTGGATACATGTTGGAGTCCGCACTTGAAGCAGGACTTTCCGCCGCGGGAATTGATGTTTCTTTGCTTGGCCCAATGCCAACTCCTGCAATTGCCTACCTAACCCAAACGCTTCGGGCCAATGCTGGCATTGTTATTTCTGCTTCTCATAACCCTTTTGAAGATAACGGGATAAAATTCTTTACAGCAGATGGTAGCAAATTACCTGATGCAATGGAGCTGGCAATTGAATCTGAAATTGAGGCACCGCTACAAACGGTTATCTCTGCTAAATTAGGCAAAACCACCCGAATTAAAGATGCACCTGGACGCTACATCGAATTTTGTAAATCCACTATCCCTTCTTTAACCCGCTTAACCGGCCTAAAAATAGCTGTTGACTGCGCTAATGGAGCGACTTATCACATTGCTCCTAATGTTTTTAGTGAACTAGGTGCTGAAGTGATCGCAATGGGTAATAAACCAGATGGGTTCAATATTAACCGAGATTGTGGTTCAACAGCCCCTGACTCCTTGCAGAAGCTTGTTTTACATACAGGGGCAGATATTGGCGTGGCATTGGACGGGGATGGCGATAGGCTTATTTTAATAGATCAGACTGGTAATATAATAAATGGTGATCAAATTCTATATATAATTGCCAAAGAACGGTATCAAAGAGGACTGTTGCATGGTGGTGTTGTTGGGACTTTGATGAGCAATTTTGGCTTGGAAAAGGCAATTAAAAATTTGGATGTTCAATTTTTGCGTACAAAAGTTGGCGACCGCTATGTCATGGAAGCGCTAAAAGAAAAGGATTGGAAGATAGGTGGTGAGTCATCAGGCCATATTGTTTGTCTTGACAAAACCACTACTGGAGATGGAATTATTGCAGCCTTACAGGTTCTTGCTTGTATGGTAAGACAAGAAAAAACCTTAGAAGAATTAGTCGAGGATATCCAACTATTACCGCAGACTTTGATTAATATTAAAACTGATAATGCGGAAAAATTGGCAGCAAATTCTAAAGTGATAGAAATGGTCAGCGATTTGTCACAACAATTAGAAGGTGAAGGACGAGTATTATTGAGGCCTTCAGGAACTGAACCAATGTTAAGAGTAATGGTGGAGGGACCTGATAGCCAGCAAGTACAATCTCAAGCACAACAGCTCAGTGATGAGATCAGCTGTTTGGATAAACAATTTAATGCAAAATAGGTGACTTTGTACAGGACAAAAAATGTCTAAACCCCACCTCATCCAGAGAGCAGCGGGATCTCCGGGCTTTTCAAAGAAATTCCAAGATCCCTGGCTGTGCCTTTCGATTAGCCTTAAATTCAGTTGACACTATCCATTCGCGGTGTCCTTCGAGGATCTCAGGATGAGTGGGTTCAGAGAAACTCCAATCCCGTTCACGGTGTCCTTCGAGACTCAGGATGCTCAGGTTTAGAGAAACTCCAATCCAGTTCGCGGTGTCTTCGAGCCCTCAGGATGTTCAGGATTAGAGAAACTCCAATCCCCGTTCGTGGTGTCCTTCGAGACCTCAGTGTGCTCGGGTTTTAGAAGAAACTCCAATCCCGTTCGCGGTGAGGAGGAGCGAGTAGCGACGTCTCGAACCGTCAGCATCGATCTTCGCCGTACTAGGAGCGGATTTCTAGATCTGTCAATTAAAATTTAAGGCTAATTGGAAGGGCTGCGCTCTGGATGACGTGGAGGATATAAGAAGAATTGTCCTTTACATACCGCAGTGGTTCTAAAATTAATCAGAAATAGATCTAATTAAACAAAAGAATTTCTGACGCTAGGATTTCATTGGACTTTAAGGTATAGTCCGCCCCAGAACTCGCTTAGGCTAGTAAATACGGTTAAGTGAGAATGCTGGAGGAACGAGATGAGGCTAAAAATTGTAGCAGGCAATTGGAAAATGAATGGTTGCGTTGATCAGATCAAATCCTTGTTAGAACAATTACTTAACCTTCTCCATAAACAAAGCTCTACTCAATGTATAGTGATGCCACCATCCATCTATCTCCCTTTGGTCAAAGAGTATTTAAGAGAGAGTTCTATCCTCTGGGGAGCACAAAATGTTTATCCCTGCGATGCTGGAGCTTTTACAGGAGAACTGTCAGCGCCAATGCTGAAAGATTATGATTGCCGCTATGTTTTGGTTGGCCATTCTGAACGCAGAAGATTATTTGGCGAGGATGAAAAATTTGTTGCGGATAAATTCCACCATGTAAAAGAACATGGTATGATACCGGTTCTTTGCGTTGGTGAAACCCAGGAAGAGCGCGAACAAGGACTTACAGAACAAGTTCTTGCCAGGCAACTTCTCGCTGTAACAGCTGCTAGCAAGCAATGCTTTAAAGATTGCCTGATAGCTTATGAACCTGTATGGGCAATCGGAACTGGGCAAACAGCCACTCCTGAGCAAGTGCAGAAAGTGCATTTATCAATCAGAGAGTTGGTAGCAGAATTTGAACGCGAAGACGCTGACAATTTATCAATATTGTACGGTGGAAGTGTTAATGAAAAGAATGCCGCTTCGCTCTTTGCGATGCCAGATGTTGATGGCGGTTTAATTGGTGGTGCGTCCCTTAATGCACAACAGTTTGTGGAAATTGTAAAATGTATCAATTGATTTTAATGATTCATGTGATTGTAGCCCTGGTGCTGATAGGTTTAGTCCTTATTCAGCATGGAAAAGGTGCTGATATAGGTGCTGCCTTTGGTTCAGGTGCGTCTAATACTGTTTTTGGAAGTCAGGGTACAGGATCCTTCCTGTTTAAATTAACTGGCGGTCTGGCTATGACTTTTTTTGTTACAAGTTTAACGCTTTCTTATATGGTTTCAACTCAATACCATAAATCAGAGCAACAAGTCATTCCTCAGCAAAGCACTAACCCGAACTCAAAGATTCCAGTACCGGTTAATAGCTCTGAGAGCGGAAAACAATAACTGAACATGCCGAAGTGGTGGAATTGGTAGACACGCCGTCTTGAGGGGGCGGTGGCGTAAGCCGTGCCGGTTCGAGTCCGGCCTTCGGCACCATATTAATCCGAGCGAAACGATATGATACTTTCACAATATTTGCCCGTACTTATTTTTATCATAATTGCTCTTGTTGTTGGTCTTGCGATGCTCGGAGCGGGTGCATTGCTTTCTAAGCACAACCCTGATGCAGCTAAAAATTCGCCCTATGAATGCGGCTTTGACGCCTTTGAAAATACACATATGCCTTTTGATGTAAGGTTCTATCTGGTTGCTATCCTATTTATTATATTTGATTTGGAAACAGCTTTTTTTATTCCTTGGGCTGTAGCTCTACGTAAGATTGGTTGGTTTGGTTTTTCCGCGATGATGATCTTTCTTGGCCTTTTAGTAATTGGTTTTATTTTTGAATGGAAAAGAGGCGCTTTGGAATGGGAGTAATACCCTCTGGTTATCAAAATCCAGGCCGCCTTCATATTGTTAACCCCGAATTTATTAGAGACTTGCTATGACTGTTGCTGAATTACAGAAAAGTGGCTTTGTTACAACTTCAGTCGATAAACTGGTTGGTTGGGCCCGTAGTGGCTCCATGTGGCCTATGACCTTCGGTTTGGCCTGTTGTGCTGTTGAAATGATGCATGTTGGGGCTGCGCGTTATGATCTGGATCGCTTTGGCATAATCTTTCGGCCTAGTCCACGCCAGTCAGATCTGATGATTGTTGCCGGAACCTTGTGTAATAAAATGGCGCCCCCGCTAAGGCGAGTCTATGACCAGATGCCGGACCCAAAATGGGTGATTTCCATGGGATCCTGTGCTAATGGCGGAGGCTACTATCATTACTCCTATTCGGTAGTACGTGGCTGTGATCGAATTGTTCCAGTCGATATTTATGTTCCAGGTTGTCCTCCAACTGCTGAAGCCCTGCTTTATGGCATTATTCAATTACAGAATAAAATCAGGCGTAAGCAGATAATTGAGGCTTGAGACCAGCAGGGTAAGATCAGATGACAAAATTAACAAAATTAGCTGAA
>JACCSX010000064.1 GCA_013812775.1 Tatlockia sp.
ACAGAGCTAATGCTGCTATACAGAGAAATAACAAGCTATAACCAGGAGGCCAAAGTAACTGATTTTTTTATTGAAAACCGGCAAAGATAATTGTCGCGAACCGGCAAAGATAATTGACGTTTAACAGATAATTTTTTTGTTTTGTATTTTTGTAATAAGAGAAGATCGTGAATCGACCCTGTAGTTAATTTTTTTCTACCTACATTTTTTAGTTCTTCAACTAGGATAGGATCAAGGATCCTCTTTGGACGATGGAAAATATTTGCGAAATAAAGGTAGGAACTCTTGAACGGTGACTAATTGAAAATTAAGCTCATCTGTAACATTCTCTTCCTGTGCAACTTCAACCTCTGATGTGTGTTTGAATTCCGACGTTAGCTCTGGACATAAAATACCTTCCGGTTTAATGATCAAATACATTTGTTGACAATATATTGCGCTTTATACTTGTTTTTAGAGCATTTAACAAGCGATCTAGACTTCTACTAAATTATCAATTGTCTGTTCTCTTTTGAGCAAGCTTGCTGAATTAATTGATAACAGCGCTCATTTTAGTCGCAGTACTTGTATTCCGAGGCTAAGGATTTTCATTAAATCAAGTCAGATGGCGCATCTTATTAGCAATCGTGGTTGCCGTTTTTTATACATTTAGCAGGCAAAATAAATACTAAAACGCAATTGAAAAACGTCGTTCCACCCAGCTGCTACCCAAATATTTGAAACAATCCTCTAGATAATCAGCTAGTTCATTTTCTTCTATTAAGTGTTCAAATCCAATAGGCTCTAGGTCGTGATGGAAGTATTCCCCAAAATAATGAATGCAAAAATCGACGTAGTCTCGCGTATGTAAAATGAATGCATGC
Source organism: Tatlockia sp. (assembly GCA_013812775.1). Lineage (GTDB taxonomy): Bacteria > Pseudomonadota > Gammaproteobacteria > Legionellales > Legionellaceae > Tatlockia. Next base: position 864 of record JACCSX010000064.1, read on the forward strand.
CATAGCTCATCAAGTGGCAGCAAAGGTCCAAAAAGCATGGTTTTCTTACTCTCTTTTTTTCTTTGCACAGAGAGCCACATCCATGCTAATAAATCCTCAAATAATTGCTCTGCACTATCTAAAGCTAATTCGGAATTTTTGTGAACAAAATAGTCTAAAACCTTAGAATTTTTATAGAGTTTTAATTCAGATAGTTCAGAACTATCCGCAACAGGATTTGTTTGCATTTGGTTTTTGAGTAATGTAACGAATAATCCGGCAAATCATTTCTTCTTTAGATATCTTCTCGTTCATAAAGTAATCTCTTTATAAGGTGCATCATTAGTTGAACATTTGCTTTCAGATTAATCCAAATTTTAAATAGAGTGCAAGTATTATTTTCAGAATTTATAAAAATTGGATATATAAGACTGAAATTTTATTTCGAAAATAAATAAAGGGGTATTGAGCCTGATGGCCCCTGTTATCCAAGTGCAGCGAGTGATTTAGGGAATCAGATGGTATTAAATCCGAAGATCTCTCCTGGCACCCGAGATATAGATAGGTGCTTGAAAGATGATTTTTAGAGGATTGAACAGGCGGAGTTATCATTCTCAGAGGGCTCATCTTACTCCTTTCATTACAATCATCCCGAGCTTAGCCTGGTATCATCAGAAAGAATATCTAATAGGCAGCGCTCAGGACGAAAAAGCCTCTTCTGAAGTGCATTGATCAGCTACTCAATTTGCCTGGCAATTTCATCTGCTTAAGCAAATTCTGTCAGTTCTTCGCGTAAACGCTTTTCTTCAAATAAATCTTCAATTTTACGGCGTCTTTCAAGCTTGGTAGTTGGATTTACCTCACTCACCCCGTCTTTAGAATCAATCCCTTCATTGCCTGTCGCAAAATCTTCCATACGTTGCGTTCTCATTGCTTTCTCCATGGCTTGTAATAAAACTCCCTGACAGAATGGGTCAGGATTTGCTACCCATTGACTGTGCAAAGGCCTGAATTTCATATTCGGAACCTTCGTCTTTTTATTCTTTGAAACAGCGCGTTTTTAGAAAAAATTTTTCTCAAAAAGACAGAGGAAATAAAGTTTGTGGAATCTCTATTCAAGTTTCTGTTTTTTAGACATTAATTATAAATAACGATTAGAAGAAAATAACAGAATTCTATAATTTTTTACAGTGAAATTTTTAAGGTATGAGGAAGGGATGGAAAGCAATCAGAGAAGTAATAGTGGCAAAGCAATCCTGCCAATTAATTTTGGCAGAATCTGCTTATGACAAAGATTAGTGAACGTTAGGAACTGTAGGTGGAATTTCCGGTGCTTCAATTTCTGCACCTTTTTTCCGCATGTATTCCATCTCTGCTTTTAACTTGGCACTTGAGGCGGCCATTTGTGCAGGTGTACTTTTGAGTATCTTATCTGTCTCTTTGGCAAATTTTGTTGATATTTGATGCGCGTACTCCAGGCGCTGCTGTTTACCACTAAAAAGATCCCCTTTTTCAAGGACACCTTTATCATCATATTTAAATTTCACTTCACCATTTATTTGGATGACAATTTTCTTTGGATCCGGGGCTGATACACACAGGCCTTCATAGAATGCACGTGCATCCTTTTCTGCCTTTTTTGGATCTTTATTTGTAAAGTTAAAAGTGTAGATATCATGTGCAAAGGCAACTTGCCCAAAACTTGCACCGTCAAGACGTATGCTATCCTTGGATTGATACAAGCGATTCAATGACATTTGAAGATTGTTGCCAACTTTTGAAATTTTTCTATCAAACGCAGATATCAAGCCGTGTTGGATAGTGTCGAATTGCTGTAGGTCTGTAATTTTAACATTTTTAAATATAGCTATTACTTCAGTGGGGTCAGAGGAAATAGAGTCATTACCCTTCTCTCCCTTTTTGGCTTGTTCTGCAGCAATTAGTTTATCTATCTCTGCTTTCATAAAAGCACTTTCATTGTATTTACGGGCAACGTAAGAAATACGTTCAAACTCATTTTTTGATGCGATGGATAGGTCTTTAGAGTTTTCTTCCAGGGCTTTTTCAAACTTTGAAACTTCTTCAGTATTTATTTTGTCAAATGCTTCAAGCATTTGCTCTTGAATTGTATTTGTATTACCGTCAGGAACGCTATCCTGAAAATTCTTTATAAAAACAGGGTCTTTAAATAAATCGGATAATTGAGCTTTGGCTGCATTATGTTGTTTATTTATTACATCCACGCTTTCACCTTTTCTAGCGATAAGATAGTCGGCAGCGACTTCGGGTGAGAAATTAATTGCGGGGGGTTTAGAGCCTTTTATAAGCTGATTAAGATTATCTAAATCCTCTTTAAAATTATTACGTGCTTTGTCTAATTCCACGGATTTGAAAAGTTGGTCAATAGCGTTTCCAGCCTCAGTACCTCTTAGTTTTTCAGTGAGGGTTTTGCCATCCGGAGTTTTTATAGTATTAAAGCCATCAATATTTTTAATACGGTTTTTTTCATAGGTATTAAAACTTTCTGTACAGGTTAACTTTCCCGTAAAATTGGTACTGCCTATGTATATCTGATACCAGGCCGCTTTCTCTTTAGGACGAAATGAAAAAAAATCTTCTTTAATTTCCGGATTACGTGCCATATCACACCCACTATAAATTAGTTCTAGATAGGAAAAGTATAACATTAATAGATTAACTAATAATTAAGGGATAATGCTAAGAAGCTGTAAAGCTTTGTGCCGGACAATTTTTCTTACACCCCGTCATCTAGCCCCGTCATCCTGAGCGCAGCGAAGGATCTCAAGAACTGAGCCTCAGTCTTCGTCATAGGAGATCCCTCGCTGCGCTCGAGATGATGGGGCAGAGTGTCACCAGGCAGGTATAGCCCCATCACCAAAAAGCTCTTTAGCCTTGGCCTTTACTTCTGGTGAATTCATCGCTTTAACAAATTCTTCCAATTGATGTTTTTTGGTGCTGTCAGGACGAATAACAATCAAATTGGCATAGGGTGAATCTTTATCTTCGGAGAAAATGGCATCATGGGCAGGACTTAGCCCAGCAGGAACTGCAAAGGTGGTGTTAATAACCGCTGCATCCACATCAGCAAGTACACGGGGTAATTGGGCGGCATCCAACTCTTTAATGAGAATTTTTTTAGGATTAGAGCTGATATCTGCAACTGAGGCCAGGTCGGTTTTATTCAAGCCAATTAAACCTGCTTTTTGCAATAAGAGCAGAGCACGTGCCTCATTGCTGGGATCATTTGGAATTGCAATAATTGAGTGCTCGCCTAACTCGGAGATTGACTTAACCTTATTGGAATAAATAGAGGTTGGATAGACAAAGGTTTTACCAATTGCTTCCAGCTTATAGCCATGCGCTTTTATGGCTGCTTGCATATAGGGCATATGCTGATAAATATTCGCATCCAAACTACCGTCTTCCAACGCTTCATTGGGCAGATTGTAGTCATTAAATTCAACAATCTTAATGGTTAAACCGTATTTATTTTTAGCAATTTCTTTGGCTACTTCTACTAAATTAGTTTCAGGGCCTGCTATAGTCCCAATTGTTAGCGTGTCAGGCGAGGGTTTGTTACAGGCAACCAGGCTAATCAATAACGCAACTAAACTAATAATTCGCATGATAATCTCCAAAACTTCGTTAGTTATGTGTGTAATGGCGCGCTAAACGATCGCCGGCCATTTGCAGCAGCTGAACAATAATAATTAAAATCAAAACGGTAGCGAGCATGATTACAACATTAAAACGCTGATAACCATATCGAATTGCTAAATCGCCTAAACCTCCGCCGCCGACTGTGCCTGCCATGGCTGAATAATTGACTAAGGTGATAGCTGTGACAGTGATTGCCTGAATTAAGGCGGGAAAGGCCTCAGGAAACAGGATGTGACGAATCATTTGCCAGGTACTAGCCCCCATGGAAAACCCTGTTTCAACAAGGCCAGTCGGTAAATTTTGATAAATATTGTCTACTAATCTAGCAAAAAAGGGTGTTGCTCCTAGGGTCAAAGGCACCATAGCGGCATGAATACCAATTGAAGTCCCTACTAACAAACGAGTAAAGGGTATCAAGGCTACCAGCAAAATAATGAAAGGAATGGAGCGGCTAATGTTGATCAAACCGGAAATAAAACGACTTAACCAGGCATGCGGTTTAATTTTAGAGCTGGTAAAAAGAAGTGTGCCCAGCGGTAAACCAAGCAAGATTGCAAAAAAAGTTGAGGCGAAAACCATGTAGATAGTTTCAGCACTGGCGAGCAATAAATCATAAAACATTGTCAGTGACATAACCTAGAATCTCCACAGTTAAATTGGCTTCTTCACAGCGTTTAATAAATTGATTAAGCAAGCTCTGATCTGCCCTTAGTTCCACTACCACCACACCACAGGTTAGCGTATCAAAACGATCGATATTGGCGAGCAGAATATTAATATCCAAATGCAGGTCACGGCTTGTTTTTGAAATAAAAGGTACAGTTGCGGACAAGCCCTGAAAAAACAATCTTAATAAGGGTTTGTTGTTAGGAATTGTTGATAAATGACCGCCCAGGCAGCTTGGCAGCTTTGGGCTAAGTTGAGCATACAACATCGCCCGAGCCGGACCTTGCTCATTGGCAAAAACATTAGCCAGAGCAACGGTTTCGACAATTTTACCTCCCACCATGACTGCTAAACGCTGGCAGATTCGCTTGACCACATCCATTTCATGAGTGATTAGTACAATGGTTATGCCATAAAGACTGTTAATTTTTTTCAGCAGATCCAGGATGGAACTTGTTGTTTCAGGATCAAGGGCTGAGGTTGCTTCATCGCAAAGTAGAATCTTGGGCGAACAGCTTAAAGCTCTTGCAATCGCAACACGCTGTTTTTGGCCCCCACTCAGTTGAGCCGGATAGGCATTTATTTTTTCTGTTAGCTCAACCAAGGGTAATAGCTCATCAATTTTATTTTTAATGCTATCCTCATCGATACCTTGAATTCGCATGGGTAGAGCAATGTTATCGTAAACAGTTTTGGAGTTTAGCAGGTTGAAGTGTTGAAAAATCATTGCCATTTTATGACGGGCTTTGCGTAAATTTTTAGCAGATAAAGAAGTGATAATTTCATTATCGACAATCACTTCGCCGCAATCAGGCCTTTCCAACAAATTGATACAGCGTAACAAGGTTGATTTACCTGCACCACTTTTACCAATAATGCCAAAAATCTCACCTTCTTGTATAAACAAGTTGATATCGCTTAAGGCAATATGTGCTGCATAGGATTTTGTTAATCCATTTAGTTCAATCATTACGTTAACCTAAGGGTTTTGCAGCATGCGGATTGCCAAGGAGGGAATAATGCCCACCGCTTTAGCCGTATTTACATCTGTACCGGCTGATAGCCAGACAAATGTGCGCCCGCAAGCTGTGTGTTCAAATCGGCGCAAAGGGGAATATTACTATATCTAATTGCAATCATCTAGTATTAGTATGTCCGGTTAACAGGTTTTGTTAACTCTACCTAAGGACTAATAATGTTTAAAAAAATAATTCTCCCAGTTTTAATCCTATTTACGATGGCATCAGAGGCTGCTGAACTTAAAACCTTTCCTGAGGTAGCTGAGGCTTTGAAGCAGGGTTCTGAGCTGGTTTTTGTGCTTTCTCTTAAAGATTGTCAGGCTGAAACGCAATTGAGCGATCTTAAGGTTTCGGTGAAGCCAAATACCTTTATGCTCATTGGTGATAAACGTGTGACTGCCTCAGACAAACATTTCACTCTTAATGAGCCAAGGTATCCGGACAGAGCTATTATTGATTATGCTAAATATGACATTAATGCCGATGGTAGTGCTGAGCTTCGCATGACAGTGATGGATGCCAGGGATTATCAGGTACTGGTAAGAAATACTATAAATTGTGAATTAGGGAAGAGTTTTCAAGTATTTAGTGCGAAGTAGCGTTGTAGATTTTTGGTCATTTAACCCAACAATTTCTGTCGGCGCGTTGGAACCCGCGAACGGGTATTGGCAAAAATTGCTTATTAGATCTTTGCCTAAACTCAAATTTCGTGTTTGACGGTTCGAGACGTCGCTGCTCGCTCCTCCTCACCGCGAACGGGTCTTGACAAGATCTAAAATAAGTTGTGAATTAGAGAAGAGTTTTTAAAGGATTAGTGAGGAGTAGCGTGGTAGGTTTTGTCATTTGACCTAACAATTTCTGTCGGTTCACTGGACCACGCGGACAAGCCTTAATCGATCCCGTTCGCGGTGAGGAGGCGCCAAGCACAATGTTCAGTTATAGAGCGGAATAAATGGCGCCGTCTCGAACCGTCAAGCACTGCATCGCGAACGGGATTGGAGAAGTACAAAAAAACTTAAGGCTAATTGTAAGGACAAGCCGCGAGAGGTAGGATAGGTATTTTTCTTCCTTATGCCTCTTTACTATACAAAGCTATCGCATTACCTTCAGAATCAAGAAATATAGCTCTGTGACCATAAGGACCAATTTGTTGTTTGGCGCTAAGCACTTTACAACCTTGTTTTTCGACTTCTTTAATCGCTTGATCTATGCGACCTTCAGCATTTAGATAAACAAGTGGTCCATCTTGTGAAGGTTTTCTGTCTTCCATTACACACAAACAACCGGAAACATTATTTTCTGTATGTGGCAGTAAGCCAAATTCAAATCCATGCTCGGAAATTTTTTGGATGGAATCGCCGATAACAGCAGAATAAAAGGCAATAGCTCTGTCTAAATCAATGACAGGAATATCAATCCAGCAAAAAGTATTGTTATTTTGACTCATTTCTAACCTC